>JANNFQ010000039.1:0-7934 GCA_031380045.1 Acidimicrobiaceae bacterium | reverse complement strand
GTGGTGTCCAGCCGTTGATCCGACGTGGACAGTGCCAGCTGTGGCGTGCCGGTGACCTCGGCGGTCAGCGTGATCGCACCGGTCGCCCCGTTGGCCGCGGCCACAGCCACCTGGATGTCATACGAGCCTTCCTTCGCTGTCGTCGGCGGAGTCGCCTTCACCTGAACCTGGCCGGTCTTGCCGGCATCGATCGTCACCGTGGCGGCACGCGCCTCGGCAGTGGGCGATGCGGTGACCGTCCAGCCCTGGGGTGATGTGGGCTGGAACGTGAAGGTCTGCTGTTCGGGGGTGTTGTTGGTGATGGTCAGGGCGTAGGTGAAGTCACCGTCTGGGCCGCCAGACAGCGACGGGAAGTCGGCGGTGACCTCGATGGCGTTGTCGACCTGCTCGGCGATGTTCAACGTGATCGCCGTGTGGGCCGTGCCCGACTGACCAGCGGCGACAACGGTGATGGCATACGAACCCGGCGCCGCGTCCGGGGGCACGTCCAGCTCCAGCGAGGTCTTCGGGGGTGTGTCGGGTGACGTGGTCACCGCATGAACGACGAATCCGCCGCCGCGCACTGTGGCCTTCCATCCGTCGGGCAGGCCATCGACCGAGACGTCGACCGACTCGATGATCGGACTGACCACCGAGAGATCGAACGTGACCGACGAGCCAGGCTGCGTATCGACCGTGGGATACGGCGTCGTCACCGTCAGGCCGACCGGAGGCGTGGACGCATGGGCTGCGCCGGCCCCAGAGAACGCGGCGAGAAGCATCGCGATCCCGAGTGCGCCGATGACCGACTTCGACAACCGATGTGGCATGTGCGTTTCCCCTCGTTGGAATGGCGCGACTCAGTATGAGGGTCGCTCTGTGAGGGCAACGTCAGCGATCGGTGAGGGCCACGTCAACGTGGGGTAAGTGTCAGCGAGCCAACTCGTGCAGGCGATGGTTGATGTCGACCAGTTGTCGTTGCGCGTCACGAAAGACGTCGAAGTACGCCATGTAGCGCTCGTGACGCTGCGGGTCCGGTTCGTGCGATGCCACCGTGCGACAGCATCGCTGAACCGCATCGGCGGCATCAGTGAACATGCCCACCCCGATGCCGGCGACCATCGCCGCGCCGAACGACGCGTCGCCGTTGGCGGGCAACAGGATCTGCCGACCCAGCACGTCGGCCATGATCTGGCGCCATGTGGCACTGCGGGCGCCGCCTCCGATCAGCCGCACGGTGTCGTAGCGCATGCCCAGGCCCTGGGCGACCGTCATCGCATCGCAGATCGCATAGGCGATGCCCTCGTACACAGCGCGGGCGAAGTGCTCGCGCCGATGGTGCATGGTGACCCCGATGAAGTCAGCGCGCAGTTTGGGGTCCCAGTGAGGCGCGCGTTCGCCCTGCAGGTAGGGATGGAAGATCAGCCCATCGCTGCCCGGCGGCACCGTTCGCGCCAGTTCGTCCATCCCGTCGAAACCCTCCGCGGCGAAGAAGCGATCGCGAATCCAACGGTGCGCCGATGCGCACGAGTTGATGCCGGTGGCGGTGTAGAAGCGGCCGTCGATGATGGACGGATAGCACGACACCGGCGGACGGACCAACGGGCCATCGGTCACCTGGAACACGACACCCGCCGTCGCCAGCTTGACCGCGCCCTCGCCGGGCAGCGTTGCTCCGGCACCGAACAGCTCGACCGTGGTGTCGTTGCTGCCGCACACCACCGGCGTGCCGGCCCGCAAGCCGCACTGCTCGGCCGCGGTTGCGGTGACCTGTCCGACCACTGCAGTGGCCGCAACGATCGGTGGCAGCGTGGCGATGTCCCAGCCCACCATGTCGCACAACTCGGCGGACCAGCCGCGGGTGCCGGAATCGGCCAGCAGCGCTCCGACGGCATCGCTGTAGTCCGTGAACCAGGTACCTGTCAGCTTGAATCGCAGCCAGTCCTTCGAGATGAACACACGCCGTGTCGATGTGACCGCCGCCTGATCGTTGCGGCCGATCCACATGAGCTGCGGCAGCAACCACGTGGGGTTGGCGCGGTTCAACGACAGCTCCAGAATACGTTCGTCCGCGGCCTCACGCAGCTCGGCGGCCTCGTTGGCACTTCTCGAATCGCTCCACAGGATGGCTGGTCGCAACGGCGTGCCGTCGGCGTCGGTCAGCACGCCGATGTGGGCACCGCCCGACACGCCGATCGCAACGATGTCGGCAGCCGAGCCGGCGAACGCGGCGAGTGCTACACGGATCGCCTGGCAGGCGGCTTGCCACCAGTCGTCGGGATGCTGTTCGGCCCACCCGAAGTGAGGTGTGGTTGTCGTGATCGGCGACGATCCCTCGGCATGGGTGATGCCGTCGGCATCGACGATCGACACCTTCACACCGCCCGCTCCCAGGTCCAGGCCCAGCAGGACCCCGGTGATCGGCGGACGCATCAGCGGGCGCGTCATCCCGCGGCGGCCTGCATGACGTCACGCAGCTGCGAGGTCAGCAATCCCTTGTTGGGCGAGAACGAGCCGTCGAACACGGCCGAGCCCACAGTGAACGCGTCGACCTCAGCGTCGCGAAGAGCATTGATCTGCGCCGCCGTCGACACGCTGCCTGCAACGACCAGGTAGCCGGACGTGCCGCGACGCGCCGCGCGCACCAGGTCGATGGGATCTGCTTCGGTGGCTCGATACGCCAACAGATCGACGCCGCCGCACTGCTGCGCGTCGAAGCTGCGGCACTGGTGCTCGACCAACGAAGGCGTTCCACCCAGTTGTGTTGGGTGACCCAGCGGCAGGCCCGGAAACGGCAGGTAGTCGATGCCGGTGCCGTGCACGATCGCCATGATCTCTGCCACCTGGGTACCGCCCATCAGCCGATCGATGCCGATCTGCACTGCCACGCGGGCAGAGCGCAGACACGCCTCGGTCGAGGTGCTGACCACCTCGAGATGGGTGGTCACACCTGCTGCTTTCATCCGCCGGTTCAGCTCTGTCAACGTAGCGATGTCGACGCCGATATCCTTGAAGCCGGCGTGAGTCAGTCCCACCGCCTCGATGGCCGACCACGTGTCCAAGCAGTCGACGACGGTCTGGTCAGATCGGGTGAGCATGAAGATGAAATCCACGAGCGAGACCAACTCCTGTCGCAGCCTGCATCGGCCAGAACGCTGGCAGGCCGACGCCCGAACGTAGCCGACCATCGTCGCCCATCGCTGGTGGCCGGCCAATGCCTCGTGGCGCGACGACGTAGGTTGTTGGCGCTGCTGCAACCCGAGTGATCAGGAAACCGCAGCGCGCCCGTCCAGCGTGCCGGCCGACGACGGACCCACATCGGCGGCACCGCGTGCGTGCGGGTTCGACGAAGGCAACTTGCGATACACGATCATCGCGGCCAGCAAGCTGACGCAACCGGCGATGATCGCTGCCAGATGCATGCCCGAGACGAACGCCTCACGAGCCAACTCGCCGGCTTTGGCACCGCTGTCGCCGCCCACACCGCGTGCAGCCTGCAGCGCACCGGCCAGACTTTCTTCGGCCCTGGGGCGAACAGCTGCGGGCAGCAGGTCCAGCGCAGGGCCGAGCCGCGAGTCGTAGCGCGAGGCGACAAGGCTGCCCAGCACTGCAACGCCCAGCGCGCCGCCAAGTTCGCGCGTCGTGTCGTTCATGGCGGAACCGACCCCGGCCTTGCCCATGGGCACTGCCGACATGATCGAACCAGTCATCGATGGCATGGTCAGCGCCATGCCGGCGGCCATGGTCATGACCACGGGCAGCACGGTCCAGTACGACGTGTCGGTTCTGGCGATGGTGAACATGAACATCGCCGCCGACACGCCCATCAGACCCAGTGCGACGGTGCGGTTGGTCCCGATCTTGGCCGCCACCTTCGGTGAGTTCGGGGCGATGGCCATCATGACCGCGGCAAACGGCAACTGCTTCACTCCGGCGTCCAGCGTGCCATAGCCCAGCACCAGCTGGAAGTACTGCGTCAGCAAGAAGAAGAACCCGAACATGGCGAAGAAGGTCAACGTGATGACACCGGCGGCGACCCCGAATCGTGGGTCGAGGAAGTAGCGAAGGTTCAACATCGGTGCGGTGTTGCGCAGTTCCCAAGCCAGGAAGGCGGCGATCAGCACGATGGCCAACCCGAACCACAGCAGGCTGTCGCTGCTGCCCCAGCCTCGATTCGGCGCCTCGATGATCGCATACACCAGCGCGCCCAGACCAGCGATGGACAGCAGCGCGCCCACGGGGTCGAGTCGCTCGGGATCAGGGTCTTTCGACTTGGGCAGCAACATGTGCCCCGAGACGAGGGCGATGGCGATGATCGGTACGTTCACCAGGAAGACCGAGCCCCACGAGAAGTGCTCGAGCAGGAAGCCACTGGCCACGGGTCCGATTGCGGCACCGCCGCCCGAGATGCCGGCCCACACAGCGATGGCCTTGCCCCGCTCGTGAGGCGGAAACACATTGGTCAGGATGGACAACGTGGCCGGCATCACGAATGCGGCTCCGAAGCCCATCACCGCGCGGCCGGCGACGATTGCCGAAGCGCTGTCCATGAACGCGGCGAACAGCGATCCGCACAGGAAGATCGTCAAGCCGAATTGCAGTGCTCCTTTGCGGCCGTAGCGATCGCCGATGGTGCCGGCGGTCAACAGCAGGCCGGCGAACACCAGGCCGTAGGCATCGACCATCCACTGCTGTTCCGACAGCGACGCGTTCAACTCGCGCGCCAGGGTGGGCAACGCCACGTTGAGTGCCGTGTTGCCGACGATGACCACCATCAGGCTGGTGCACAGCACCGCCAAGATCTTCCATCGCCGCGCGAACACGGTTGGATCGATGGCGATCACTGCGCTGTCAGAGCCGGGTCGGTTCGATTCGCTCATCTGACTCCTCAACTCACTCTTCTCCGGTGGCGTCGGACGCAACGCTACGAAACCGTATCGTTCAACACGGGGTCGCAGCAGGGCTGGGGCCGCGGTCATTCGCCACAGGCGGCAATGAGTTCGCGCCCACGAGATCAGCGCTGACCCTGGCCGTCGTCGACCTTGATCACCGTGCCGGTCACGAACTCCGACGCCGGTGACACGAGGTACAGCAGCGTGCTGTCCAGCTGAGCCGGATGCCCGATGCGGTGGCGTGGAAAGCCCGTGGTGATGTCGCCGATTCGGGCCATCATCCCGTCCATCATCTCCGACGAAAAGGCGCCAGGAGCGATGCCGTTCACATTGATGCCGTAGCGCGCCCACTCGACGGCGAGCGCCTCGGTCATCCGATTGACGGCGGCCTTGGTGACCGAATACAGCGCGGCTCCCATGCCGTTGTACGTGAACGCTCCGATCGACGAGATGTTCACGATGCGGCCCGGCCGCTCGGCCGCGATCAACCGCTTGGCCACCTCGCACGCAAGCAACCACGACCCGCGCACATTCGTGTCGATGACGTTGTCGACCAGTTCCAGCGTCATCTTGTGGGCCCGCTGCGCATCGGGGATTCCGGCGTTGTCCACCAGGATGCTGACCAGGCCCAACTCGCCCTCGGCGATGTCCACGGCACGAACGATCTGGTCAGGGTCAGTCACGTCCAACTCCACCGGCAGGCACGAACCCCCGCTGGCGGTGATCTGGGCGCTGGCATTGATCTCGGCCGACAACTCGTCCAATCGATCCAGCCGTCGCGCGCCGGCGACCACATGTGCACCAGCGGCCGCAAGGGTCAACGCGAAGCGCCGACCCAGACCCGAGCTTGCGCCGGTGACGATGGCCACCTGTCCCGTCAGATCGAAGGAGACGTTGGGGAGAGGGAAGTCGACGTCGGTCACGACCCGACAGTGCCACGCCGTCCCGAGCCGCCTTTCATCGTGCTCGCTCAACTTCGGAGTGTGCCGATCGGCATACAGGCATTCGTTCGAACGGAGGTCTTCACGATGACGAGCGAGGCGACACCGATGCCGGCATCGCGGCGGACGACATGTTGATGCTGCTGGGCTATCGCACGGCGGGCGTGGGCCTGGTGAACGGCGAATCTCCTGGCTGACGTCAGCCCGCACCATGAGACCGTTCGAGCGTTCGAGCGTTCGTTTCAGAACTTGATTCCGTAACAGTGTTCTGATTAGATCGCCGTCCATGAGATCACTCGTCGAGTATCAATCGAAGGGCCGCGTCGCCACCATCACGATGGATGATGGAAAGGTCAACGTGATGTCGTTGGTGATGCAGACCCAAATCAACGTTGCGCTGGATCGCGCGCAGGCCGATGGCGCAGTTGTGGTGCTGACAGGACGTGACGGTGTGCTGTCCGCCGGCTTCGATCTGCACACACTTCGGGCAGGTGGCGACGGCGCGAGCGCCATGCTCCTCGGTGGCTTCGAGCTGTCGGCGCGGATGCTGTCGTTCCCGCTTCCGATCGTGATCGCGTGCACCGGACACGCGCTGGCCATGGGCGCCTTCCTGCTGCTGTCGGGCGACTACCGCATTGGGGCGCATGGGGCGTACAAGCTCGCCGCCAACGAGGTCGCCATCGGGTTGACCATGCCCTACACGGCGATCGAGATATTGCGCCAACGGTTGACACCCGCGGCGTTCATTCGGGCCACCACGCTGGCCGAGACGTTCGGCCCGCACAACGCAGTCGAGGTAGGGCTGCTGGATCAGGTCGTCGATGCATCGGCGTTGCTCGCGACAGCGCGTGACATCGCTGCCGCATCGGCCCGGCTCGACCTTGCGGCTCACGCCGCCAGCAAGTTGCGCGCCCGCGCCAGCACGCTGACGGCCATCCGTCAGGCCATCGTGGCCGATCGCGACGCTGTGTTGTTGCCATCGTGACCGCCCGTCGTGTGCGAACTGCGCACAGGTAGCGTCCGGCCGTGCCCCGAGCGAAGAAACGTACTCCGGCTCTTCGTGATCACCTGCTGCGGGTGGCCCTCGAGACGCTGCGCGACGACGGGGTGTCGGGCTTCACCACGCGCAAGGTAGCCGAGCGCGCGTCCACGTCGACCCCGGCCGTCTACGAGTTGTTCGGCGATCGAGCCGGCCTGGTCAGGCAGATGTTCTTCGAGGGGTTCCGCACGCTGGCTGGCCGGTTCGCCGAGGTCACCGACTCGGACGATCCCAGGAGCGATCTGCTGGGGGTGTTCGCGTTGTTCAGGACCTTCGTGCATGCCAACCCGGCTCTTGCCGAGGTCATGTTCTCGCGACCGTTCGCCGACTTCGATCCAGGGCCTGACGACCTGCAGGCCGGCACGACGGTTCGCGAGTTCATCGTGCGCCACGTGCGTCGCTGTGTCGACGCTGGTCAGATCGTGGGCGACGCCACCGACATCGCCCACGTGTTGTTGGCAGTGGCGCAGGGACTGGCATCCCAAGAGTCAGCCGGTTGGCTGGGCACCTCGCGAGCGTCGATCAATCGGCGGTGGTCGTTGGCCTTTCGCGGTGTGCTCCGGGGGCTGGAACCGCCTCCCTGACACGCACGACGTCGGCGCGGCTCGCATCAATCAGCGGGGCTTCGAGGTCCACGAATACAGCACGCAGCGGGGCGAGGTTGGGACGCGTGGCGACCAGCCCGTGCACATGTTCCTGGTGACCGCGCGCCACGACGATCTGCGCTGATTGTCGGCGTCGTGGAGACCCGTCGGCGGTGCGATGTGCAATCTGCTAGGCACCCAACAACGTGCCGCTGTGATCGGCCCGGTCAACCCAAGGAAGGCCACCGAGTTCGCCGGCAACCTGGCCGGGCCCCTGATCCACAGCGAGTACGCCAACACCGTGTTGACCAACGCCACGTACGGATAGCCGACCAGGTTGCGACCGGCGAGTGACGGCGGTATCTGGCGCTGCTCGCCGTAAGCTGGTGCCGTAACACCGACGGGTCGACGATGGTGCCAACGGGGCACCGATGTCGCAAGTGCGGCAGTGTGCCATCGGCGTTCGCCGGTCACACGGGCCCCGCGGTGGTTCCCCCGG
>JANNFQ010000030.1:0-3469 GCA_031380045.1 Acidimicrobiaceae bacterium | reverse complement strand
CGGATGATCAGGTCGCGCATGCCATCAGTGTGCCAGCCGTCAGTGTGCCGGCCACGTCGTGAGCGGTGTCAGCTGGGATCAGCCAGCGCGTTCGCGTGATGGTGCAGCAGACCGTTCGAACTGATAGCCGTGTCGCTGGCGAACGTGCGCACGCCGTGACGATCGGTGAAGGTGCCGCCGGCCTCTTCGACCACGACCATCACGGCCGCCAGGTCGTAAGGCATCAGCCCGACAGCATCGACGGCCAGGTCGATGGCTCCTTCGGCGACCAGCATGTGCTGCCAGAAGTCGCCGAAGCCACGGGCGCGAAAGGCACCTTGCTGCAACGCAACGAGCTGGGCCGTGAGCCCCAGCTCGTCCCAGCCGCTCGCAAAGGTGACCGACACTTGCGCCTGGTCGAGTTGCGCCACGCTGGACACCTGGATCGATCGGTCGCCTCCGGTGGCAGTGCGGGCGAATGCCCCGATGCCCCGTGCGGCCCACCATCGACGACCCAGCGCAGGAGCCGAGACAACACCCACGACTGCGCCCAGGTCGGCGTGCGTCAGGGCGATCAGGCTGGCCCACACAGGGATGCCGCGGACGAAGTTGGAGGTGCCGTCGATGGGGTCGACGATCCATCGCCAGGGCGATGCTGCATCGCCGACCACGCCGTGCTCTTCGCCGTACAGACCGTGCTGCGGTCGCTGTGCCAGCACGCCGTCGGCGATGGCGGTTTCAGCCTCGCGGTCCGCCTCGGTGACCTCGGTGTGGTTCGCCTTCCAATCGAGGCTGAACGATCGTTGGTCGTATCTGGGCAAGGTGATCGCGTCGGCAGCGTCGGCCAGGCGCAGTGCCAGATCGAGCTCGTCGGCCAGATCGGGCACCGCGATAGACGACGAGCTCATCGGCGTCAGACGAGCGAGCGAACCGCGTGGACCAAGCCGTCGGCGTCGAGGCCGACAGCGGCCAGGATGCGATCGGCGTTGCCCTGCGGGATGAACTTGCACGGAATGCCCAGCGAACGGGTGGGCACGGCCGGCGCGAGGGCGTGCACGCGGTCGACGATGGTCATGCCCACGCCGCCGTCGCGGACGCCGTCTTCGCACGTGACGACGGCGCCGTGCCTGGCGGCGTCGGCGATCATGTCGGGGTCGAGTGGGGCGCAGCTGCGCACGTCCCACAGCGTGACGTCGACGCCGGTCTCGGCCAACTGCGCTGCGGCCTTCTCGGCGGCAACGACCATCTTGCCGATGGCCATGATGCACACCGACCCGTCGCCCTGGCGCAGGCGGCGGGCGTGCAGCCCAGCGCCCACCTCGTGCTCGCCCACGTTGTGCGCGGTGCCTCGCGGATATCGAATGGCCACCGGACCTTCGTCGGCCAGGCTGATCGCGTCGTGCAGCATGACGTGCAGGTCTTGCGCGCTGGACGGCGCCAGCACGCGCATGCCCGGCACCTTGCACAGCAGTGCCATGTCGTAGACGCCGTGGTGGCTGGCACCATCGGGCCCGGTGACGCCGGCGCGGTCGAGGCAGAAGATGACGGGCAGCCTGTGCAGCGCGACGTCGTAGACCACTTGGTCCCAGGCGCGGTTCAGGAACGTCGAGTAGATGGCGACGACCGGTCGCAGGCCGCCCATGGCCATGCCGGCCGCGCCGGTGACGGCGTGCTGCTCGGCGATGCCGACGTCGAAGAAGCGATCGGGGAAGCGGGCCTGGAACGGCAGCAGGCCAGTGGGGCCGGGCATTGCGGCAGTAATGGCCACGATGCGTGAATCGGCGTCGGCCTCTTTGATGATGGCGTCGGCGAACGCCTGGGTGTATCCGGTGGGCACGGCCGGTGGGGGGCCGATTGCCGGGTCGAACACGGGTGCGTCGTGCAGGTGCTTCTCGTCGTCGTCTTCGGCAGGCGGATAGCCACGTCCCTTCTGAGTCAGGACGTGCACCACGATGGGGCCTTCGGCCGACAGTTCGATGGCGTTGCGAAAGCTCTCTTCGAGCTCGTCGAACGAGTGGCCGTCGACCGGCCCCACGTAGCGAACCCCCAGTGCCTCGAAGAACGACGGCGGCTGCAGGAACTCGCGTACGGCTGCCTTGAACGCCTCGACGCTCTTCTCGGCATGGGTGCCCACGTACGGCAGGTCACGAAGGAAGTTCTCGAGCTTGCGTTGGCGGCGCACGTACACCGGGTTCAGGCGGATGTTGGTCAGCGTGTGCGCCAGCCGGTCGGTGATGCGCGCCGGCAGGCTGGGGTGATCGGCCATCGATCGATCGATGGCGGTGGGCATGGCTGCGGTCAGGTTGGAGATGGTGGGTGCGTACGACCGGCCGTTGTCGTTCAGGATGATGATGACGCGTTGCGCGGAGTGGCCCAGATTGTTCAGCGCCTCGTACGCCATGCCGCCCGTCATCGCTCCGTCGCCGATGACGGCGACGATGTGGCGGTGCGGGTCGGTACCGGCGTCGCGAGCAACCGCCAGTCCGTAGGCATACGACAGCACGGTGCTGGCGTGGCTGTTCTCGATGATGTCGTGCGGGCTCTCTTCGCGGCTGGGATATCCCGACATGCCGTTAGCCTGACGCAGACGTTCGAACCCGGCCTGGCGGCCAGTGACGATCTTGTGCACGTACGCCTGGTGGCCGGTGTCCCACAAGATCGCGTCGGTCGGCGAATCGAACACCCGGTGCAGCGCCATGGTCAGTTCGACCACGCCGAGGTTGCTGCCCAAATGCCCTGCGTTCTCGGAGACCGCCTGCACGATGAAGTCTCGGATCTCGCCGGCCAGGTCTTCCAGCGCCGGGTACGACATCGCACGCAGGTCGGCGGGTTCGCGAATGTCGGGCAGCGTCATGCGGCGACCACGCTACCGCTGGCTTCGATGGGGTGAGTAGTCGCGACAGTAGGTTCGACGCTCATGGTCACCACCCAACTCTTCGATCTCACCGGGCACGTTGCCCTGGTCACCGGCGGCAACAGCGGCATCGGGCTGGGCATGGCCGATGCCCTGGCCAGTCACGGCGCCGATGTGGCCATCTGGGGCACCAACGCGCAGAAGAACCAGCGCGCCCATCAGCAACTGGCGGCACTCGGAGGACGAGTGGTCAGCATGGTGTGCGATGTCGGCGATCAGGCGGCGGTGGTCGCTTCGATGGCCTCGACCATCGAGGCCCTGGGCGCCGTGCATTCGTGCTTCGTGAACGCCGGCGTTAGTGGTCAGGCGCCCAGCTTCGTCGGGTTGAGGGACGACGAATGGCACCGCGTGCTGCGGGTCAATCTCGATGGCGCGTTCTACACGGCTCAAGAAGCGGCTCGGCACATGGCCGCCCGCCACGGCAGCGGCGATCAGTCGGGTGGATCCATCGTGTTCACGACGTCGGGTTCGGCGTACTACGGCCAGCAGAAGGGTCAGCACTACGCCAGCTCGAAGGGTGCGTTGATCTCGATGATGAAAGGCATCGCCGTCGAACATGCTCGTCACGGCGTTCGC
>JANNFQ010000245.1:0-1668 GCA_031380045.1 Acidimicrobiaceae bacterium | reverse complement strand
CGCGTCGAAGCCGGGTGCCTCATCACCCGACCCTCCCCACGTCTCCTCCATGCGCATACCCCCCCAGTTGCCTACCGGCCCGAAAAGGTTCCACGGGAATGCAGCGAATCACGGAGTCCAACGGTACGCGGGGTGACGAGTGCCTGACCGGCTACCGAAGAGGTATCCCCGATGTGTTGGTAGGGGACGCAGAACAACCCGCAGAGCTCCGCCTCGGCCCGTGTGTTCGAGACGCTCCGAAGGGCGCTTCTGCATCGGCTGGGCGATGGGCCGCCACGACCTCTGATGAAGTCGCCGGAAGCGGTGATCGTCGCGAGTCGCATCACTCGTCGCGTGTAGCCGTAGCGCGTGGGCTGTTACCGGGAGGCCGGAAAGCGTTACGGGAGCCGTTGCCAGTCCGGTTGGTATCCGCCGGTGAGCGCACGTCGTGAGGTGCCGTCTGACTCCGCGATGTAAATCGTTGGTGCGCCAGACGCGTCATTCATCAGGTTCGCGAATGGAGGGAGCAGGCGAAGCGACCCGGAGCCCGGCCCCGACCACTACTTCTTCGAGATGCGCGCCTGCAGCGCAACGATGCGCTCGGCGAACCACGGCTGCCTGGTGCTCCACACCTGTGGGTCCAACTCGCGCTTGACGGCGTCGGGGTGGGTCTGCACATCGGCCATTGCCTGGATGGTCTTCTTGACCTCGATCACTAGCTCACGGGGTGCAGCCGCGGCCCGGGCGGCCATCTCGTGGGCGGCGACCAGCAGCTGATCGTCATCGACGCAGCGGTGCACCAGACCGACTCGCTCGGCCTCGGCGCCGTCCATGACCTCGCCGAACACCACTTCGGCGAAGGTGGTTTGCGGACCCGCGATGCGCCGCAGCATCCACGTGTGTCCACCACCCGGGTGGATGCCGATCTGCAGGAACCGGGTATCGAAGCGGGCCCGCCTGCCGGCCAGGCGGACATCGCAGCCCAGCGCCAGGTTCATACCCGCACCGACTGCAGCGCCGTTCACAGCGGCGATGGTGGGCAGCGGGCTGCGGGCGATGCGCAAGAAACCCTCGTAGATCGCACCCAGGCTGCTCTCGCTGGACTCGGCCAGGTTGCCCAGATTGGCGCCGGCGCAGAATGCCGGAGCGGTGCCGGTGACGATCACTGCGCCGACGCTGTGGTCGGCCTCGATCGCATCCATTGCGGCGATGATCTCGGCGACCATCGGCGCGGTCAGCGTGTTGCGCTCGTCTGGGTTGTTCAGTGTGAGCGTGGCGACGGCACCTGTGCCGTCGGCGATGGGTGTGATGTCGGTCAGGACGAGGGGCATACGCCGATTCTGGCACTCCGGCAACCGGTCGGGAGTAGCGTCGCAGCCGCATGCTCGACCACGTGTTCACCGATGCCATTGGCGCGCTTCGCGATGCGTTCGAGGCGGCCTTCCTCGAGCGTCAGGCATTCGACGAGCACTTCCAGGTCGACGTGCTGCTGGGCGACCTCAGTTGGGAGACCAGCTACGGCCTGCCTGGCGAAGGCCAGCCGCCGCGAGTCGTGGCCCACATCACATTCGATTGGCCCACCTGGAGCCAAACGTCGTACCGCCGCTGGTACGTCGACGAGGTTCTGGACCAGCTGCCCGCCATCGAGATCGAGATCGTGTTCCGCGTGCAGCGCCTGGATCAGCAACC
>JANNFQ010000022.1:0-14857 GCA_031380045.1 Acidimicrobiaceae bacterium | reverse complement strand
CGAGACCACTGCTCAGGCCGGCGATCTGGTGCAGTATCCGGGCCATGTCATGATGTGGCTGGGCGTCGACCGGGCCATCATCCACTCGCCCTACACGGGTCGCAACGTCGAGGTCGACGTTGTCTCGGCCCGCCACAAGGTGCGCTTCGGCGATCCCACCGGCTGAGCCCCGCTCGCCGGGCCGCGTCACCCAGTGGTCGTCGGCCCGGGCGGCGATGCAACCACTGCCTGGCTGCGCAGTGTGCCGGTCTGGCCAAGCTGCGCGTGACCTTGCACGTCGCACCACATGCGGTAGTCGCCGGGCTGCGTTTCGATCTTGATCGTCTCGGTTGCGCCCGGGGCCAGCGGTCGAGTGCCGCGCCCAGCCACGACCAGGTTGTGCACGATGCTGTCCACGTTGGTCACGCGTAGCGAAGCCGCGCCGGCCGGCACGGTCAGATCGCCTGGCGTGATCGTGTACCGACCCAGCTGGATGTCGATTGCCGGTGCCTCGGCGGCCGTGTTGCCTCCGCCGCATCCGGACAGCAATCCGGTTGCGGCCACAGCAATGACGGTTCCGACGAGCCGACGGCGCAGACGATTCCTCGTATCCATGAGGACAGTGTCGTCACCGACGATGCGCAACTCGTAGGGTCCTTTGACCCGAGTGTGATCCCGTCAATCCCGGATCGGCGCGGTCAGGCGTGGATCAGACCGTCAGGCATGGATCGGCCCATCGGCGTCGCGCAGCGACGGGGCCACTCGGCCGGTGCGCCGGGCGATGATCTCGGCACAGATCGAGATCGCGGTCTCTTCGGGCGTCCGTGCCCCCAGATTCAGCCCGATGGGTGACATCAGCCGTGCCAGTTGCGTTTCGTCCAGACCGACCTCGCGCAGTCGTTGCACGCGTTTGTCATGGGTACGACGACTCCCCATCACGCCCACGTAGCCAACGTTGGTGGCCAGCGCGCCCTGTACAGCAGGTACATCGAACTTCGGGTCGTGCGTCAGGATGCACACCGCATCGCGTGACCCCAGCTGGGTGCCGCGGGTGTCGAACAGAGGCCCTGGCCACGACACCACCACTTCGTCGGCTGCGGGGAACCGGCGCCGCGTCGCGAAGATCTCACGGGCATCGCACACGATGACCCGATAGCCCAGCACCTTCGCCACCCGAGACAGTGCGGCAGTGAAGTCGACGGCGCCGAAGATCCACATCTGCGGTGGCGGCGCCCAGCTCTCGACGAACACCGAGATGGTCGGGGTGTTCACCAGATCTTCCGGCGTGGTCTGGCCCTCGGGCCCGTAGTGACGCACACCCGATCGCCCTGCCTCGAGCTCGGCCAGGGTGTCGCGAGCCACGATGCGGTCCAGCTCGGGGTGGCCGAGCGAGCCCATGGGCGGCTGGCCCGGAACGACCAACAGTTTGGCGCCCGGCGAGGGCCCGTCGATGATGGTGGCCAATGCAGTTGGTTGCTGCGTGCGCAGACGGTTGCGCAACGTGTCGTACATGCTGACCTGATGGGAGTTGTCGGGTGTTGAGGTCATCGCCTCACCAGTCCAGCGCTTCGATGAACAGGCGGATGGTGCCGCCGCACGTGAGGCCCACGGCGAACGCCTCGTCGTCGCTGTAACCGAACGACACGATGCCGGGGCCACGTTCGCCCTGCAGCACCCCGAGTGCTTCGGTCACGACAGCACCCTCGACGCAGCCGCCACTGACGCTGCCGGCCACCTCGCCCACTTCGTTGACGGCCATCGCCGCGCCCGGTTCGCGCGGGCCCGATCCCTCGATGTCGACCACGCGGGCGACGGCCACGCGCTTGCCCTCGGTACGCCACCGATCGATGTCATCGAGCAGTTCGCGCATGGTCTGTGCCTCCTTCGGTGAGCACCGTTACCGGCGCCGGTGCCAGTGTGGTCGTTCGGGGCCGCACGCTGCGATGGTCGGTGCGGATCGCGCAGATGGTCGCCGCCAGTTCTTCCATCGCGGCGACCGAGTGGCCCTCGACGAAGGCATCGACGTAGGGCAGGGCGGCGGCCATGCCCCGGGCCAACGGGGCGTATCCGGGCGTGACCTTCAGTGGGTTGACCCACACCGTTCGGAACGCGATGCGGTCCAGCCGCTGCATCTGTTCGCCCAACACGGCCGGGTCGCCGCGGTCCCAGCCGTCCGACAGGATGACGACGATGGCGCCGCGGGCCATGCCCCGCACACCCCATTCGTCGTTGAACCGGGTCAGGCATTCGCCAAGGCGCGTGCCGCCGCTCCAGTCCAGCACCCGTGCGCTGGCCTGCTGCAACGCCTTGTCGGGATCGCGGCTGGACAACTCGCGAGTCACTCGCGTCAGCCGCGTGCCCATGGCGAACGCTTCCACTCGCTGTCGTCCGGCAACGGCAGCATGGACGAAACGCAACATGCCGCGGGCGTACGGCTCCATCGAACCGCTGACGTCCAACAGCAGCACCAGTCGCCGCAAGCGGTCGCCGGGCTCGCGCCAGTGACGACGGATCGGCTCGCCACCTGCACTCAACGAATCGCGCACTGTGGCCCGTAGGTCGTGCTGGCGACCGTTGCGCGCCGGACGCGACCGATAGCTGCGACGCGGTGGCCCGGCGAACCGCAGGCTGGTCATCAGTTCTTGGGCCAGTTCCAGCTCGTCGTCGTCGTAGGACGCGAAGTCTTTGTTGCGCAGCGTCTCGGTGGCCGAGAAGCGCAGCTGGATGATCGGCTCGTCGCCGGCCTCGGCCTGGCCAGGGGGGTCGGCCTGCTCGTCGCCATCGTCCACAGCGATCGTGATCTTGATCGGCTCGTCGTCGTCGACATGGTCGGCACCGCTACCACTGCGGCGCTCCCAGAACACGGCAAACGCGCGGTCGAACAGGCCCAGGTCTTCAGGCCGCCGTACCAGGGTGCTGCGGGCCGCCCAGTACACGCCATCACGTTGCTGGACACCCAGCAGGCCCAGCGCCTCGCTGAAGTCGATGACGCTGCCGATGGGCACGGCCAGACCCAGACGACGCAACACCCGGGCGAACGCCACTGCCAGATGCTCGCCACCCGACAGCGGTGCCTTCGGTTCGCTCATCCGTGGAACGCGCCTCGTTCGAAGGCTTGCTTGACGATGTCGGCCAGGCCGCCCTGCTGGCGCACCCGCTCTTGATCTTCGCGGTACTTCAACACGGCACCCAGGGTGACATCGACCGTGGCCTCGTCCAGTTCGCTGACGCCCAACGCGGCAAGTGCCGATGCCCAATCAATGGTCTCGGCCACGCCCGGCGGCTTGTAGAGGTTCTTGGTGCGCATCGCTTCGACGGCGCCGGCCACCTGACGAGCCAGCGGCTCGATCACGTGGGGTACGCGCATGCGCACGATGCGCACCTCGCGCTCGAATGTGGGGTGCTCGACCCAGTGGTACAGGCAGCGGCGCTTCAACGCGTCGTGCACGTCGCGGGTGCGGTTGGACGTGAGGATGACCACCGGCGGGCGAGTAGTGGAGAACACGCCCAACTCGGGGATGGTGATCTGATAGTCGGACAGCACTTCCAGCAGGTACGCCTCGAACTCGTCGTCGGCGCGGTCGACCTCGTCGATCAGCAGCACCGGAGGTGTCTCGGCCTTGTGATCGATGGCTTGCAGCAGCGCCCGCTTCAACAGGAACCGCTCGTGATACAACTCGCCTTCCAGTTCATCGGCGCCACGCCCGCGAGCTTCGCCGCTGGCCTCGGCTGCGCGCAGATGCAACAGCTGACGCGAGTAATCCCAGTCGTACACCGCCTGCGCGGCATCGATGCCTTCGTAACACTGCAGACGGATGAGTTGTCCGCCGGTCCACCGGCTGAGCACCTTGGCCACCTCGGTCTTGCCGACGCCGGCCTCGCCTTCCAACAGCAGCGGTCGCTTCAACGACAGCGCCAGAAAGATGGCAGTGGCCAGCCCCTCGTCGGGCAGGTAGCCGTGCGACGTGAGGGCACTTGCGACTTCGCTGGGCATCGACCGGGACAAGGCTGTGCTGGACATCAGGTTCAGGTTAGAGGGCGCACCCGGCGGAACTTGCTGCCATGCTGGGCGTCCGTGAACACCGGCGACCCGGCAGGCCAGCCACTCGATGTTGCGGTGCATGCTCCTGATGTGCGCGTGCTGACGTTGGTCGTGCGACGACGCGCTTCGACCGACACCGAATCCATTGCCATGGCCCGCGATGGTGCCGTCTGGCGAGCAACATTCGCGGGGGTGGCCGGTGATCACTACTGGTTGGTGGCCGACGGCCTGGGCCCCCTGGTCGATCCGGCGGCCGACGAGGTGTTGATGACCGAGCGCGGTCCGGTCGGCGTCGTTCGGGCACGACGGTGGCCGCAGGTGCTGCCACTGACGGTTCAGCCGGTCGATCCGGTCGTCTACGAACTGCACGTGCGTGGCTTTGCCCGCACATTCGCCGGCGCGATCGACAAGCTCGACCTCCTCAACGAGTTGGGTATCGATGTGATCGAGGTCATGCCGATCCACCCCTTCGACAACACCGACAACTACTGGGGATACATGCCCATCGTGTGGGGCGCCGTGCATCAGCCCCACGCCGATGGCGCCGATGCCGCAGCAGAGTTCGCCGGCCTCGTGCAGGCGGCACACGATCGGGGCATCGCCGTGTGGGTCGACGTGGTCATGAACCACACGGGCGAGGGTGACGCCGGAATGCCCACGTGGACTCTGCGCGGCCTGGACGACGCGCACGCATATCGGCATCGCCCGGACGGCACCTACTTCGACGACAGCGGGTGCGGCAACGACAGCAACCCATCTGACGAGAATGTGCGCTCGCTGGTCATGCTGGCGTTGCAGCGCTACGCCGACCTGGGCGTCGACGGGTTCCGATTCGACCTCGCCTCGTTGCTGACCCGCGATGGCGGCGAACTGGTTCGCCGGATCGGCGACTGGGCCGCGGCGGCCGGGCGCACGCTGATCGCCGAGCCGTGGGATCTGGCCGGCTATCAGGTGGGTGACGCCTTTCCCGACCAGCGGTGGCTGCAGTGGAACGATCGCTTCCGCGACGATGTGCGCGGCTTCCTGCGTGGCGAGCCCGGCCTGGTACCGACGATGGTCGCTCGCGTCGGCGGCAGTGCTGATCTGTTCGGTGCCGGCGCACCTCGGCGAAGTGTCAACTTCCTGACCGCGCATGACGGACTGACGATGCACGACCTGACCGCGGTCACCAGCGACCGGCACCGCTCGTGGGACTGCGGACCGGAACTGCGGCCGCAGCAGTTGGCCAACGCCTTTTGCCTGTTGCTGTTGTCGGCCGGCAGTGCGATGTTTGTGATGGGTGACGAGTTCGCGCGCACACAGCAGGGTCACGACAATCCGTACAACATCGACTCGCCATTGACGTGGGTCGACTGGAGTCGGCTGGACGAATGGGGCGTGCTGCGCGATGTGGTGACGCAGCTGCTGGCATTGCGTCGGCGAGCCGACTTCGATGACGTCCGTTGCACCGGCACACAGGGCCCACCCGATCTCGGACACGAGTCGCGATCATTGGCGTGGTACACAGGCAACCTGGCGGTCATGGCCAACATGTGGTGGGAGCCACTGGTGTTCGATGTGCAGCAGATGGGTACATGGCAGATCGCGCTCACCACGGCGTCGGGTGCATGGATGGGCGACGGGCACGTCGGTGTACCGGCGCGTTCGGTGGTCGTCCTGGAACTCACTGCGCCCACTTCTGCGGTGCCCGTCCCTGCAAGGGAGGAACAACCGTGATCATCGACATCCAACTCAGTCCCGCGGTGGAGTCATGGCCGGCACTGCGCGATGGCGTGCTGCGCGCCGAGGCCGCCGGGTTCGACACCGCCTGGGTCTTTGATCACTTCGCCGGCGATGTGCTGCGTGGCACCACGATGATCGAATGCTTCACGTTGCTGGGGGCTCTTGCCAGCGCGACGACTCGCATCGGCTTGGGCAGCCTGGTGATCAACGTCGCCAACCGAAATCCCGGCGTGATGGCGCTGAGCGCGGCGTCGGTGCAGGCCGTCAGCTGCGGCCGATTCACCCTCGGTCTCGGAGCCGGCGCCGCGCCGAACACCCCATGGTCTGCCGAACACGGTCTACTCGGGCTGGAGCTGGAACCCACGGTGGCCAAGCGTCATCAACGGTTGGCGCACGCCCTGGACGAGATCGATCGTTGGTGGGCTGTGGATCGTTCGCCCGAGTTGGCGGCCTTTCCCGCCGCTTCGCCTCGTCCACCGGTCATCCTGGGTGTCAACAGCGTGCCGCTGGCCACCATGGCCGGGGCGCGCTGCGATGGCTTCAACGTACGCAGCTCGCACCCCGATCTGGCCGCACTGATCGACGCAGCGCGCGTCGCCCGGGCGCAGCGGGTCCAGGCGGGCGATGCAGCCAACCTGGCGCCCTTCGATGTGTCGGTCTGGGCCGAGTGGGACGACGCGCTGGCCGATCCCGATCACCCCGATCGGCGATGGTGGCAGCAGCTGGGTGTCAACCGGTTGGTCATGGTGTGGCTGACCCCGCACGACCCTGCAGCCCTGGATCGCTTCTTGCGCTGAGCAGTCACGAGTCGAAGCCCAGGCCGAAGCGATCCAGCGAGCGCAGCCACAGGTTGCGTTTTCCGGTCTTGTCTTCGCGATCGAGGGAGTAGCGAGTGGCCTGGATGCCGATGAATCGGAATGGTTCGGGCGGAAAGGGCAGCGGCTTCTCTTGCACGAACTTCGTCTGCGTGGCGATGGACCGCCGACCGTCCAACAGGTCCAGCATCACCTCGCCACCGAATCTGGTCGAGGCAACACCCAGGCCTGTGTACCCGATGGCGTAGGCCACGCGACCCTGCCACGCCCGACCCCAGAACACACAGAACCGGCTGCACGTGTCGATCGCGCCGCCCCACATGTGCGTGAACTTCAGTCCCTCCAGTTGCGGGAACGTGTCGAAGAAGTGCTTGCTGAGCTTGGCCCAGGTTTCTGGCCGGCTCTCGAGCTCGGAGTTCACCTTGCCCCGCCAGAAGTAGATGGCGTCGTACCCACCCCACAGGATGCGGTTGTCTTCGGTGAGCCGGTAGTAGTGAAACTGGTTGGCGATGTCGGAGAGCCCCTGGCGATTCGTCCAACCCAGCGCGGCCAGCTGTGCAGTGGACAGCGGCTCGGTGACCATGCAGTAGTCGTACACCGGAGCCACGTAATGACTGATGCGATTCAGTAGTGGCTTGAACGCATTGGTCGCCAGTGCGACCTTGCCGGCGCGCACACGCCCGAGTGGCGTGTTGATCAGCACGCCAACACCGTCCTTCTCGATCGACGTTGCCTTGGTGTCTTCGTAGATGCGCACG
Source organism: Acidimicrobiaceae bacterium (assembly GCA_031380045.1). Taxonomy (GTDB): domain Bacteria; phylum Actinomycetota; class Acidimicrobiia; order Acidimicrobiales; family Ilumatobacteraceae; genus VFMC01. Next base: position 7,541 of record JANNFQ010000022.1, on the reverse strand, counting down.
CCCAACGACATGGCTGCTGCTTTCAAGCCCCACACCAGGCGCGCCGGGTCGACGATGGCAGCACGATCCTTGCGCCACAGACCACCCGTGTAGGTGGGCGAGTTGACCTGCCGCTGCATGCCGTCACGGTCCAGCCACTCCACCTTCTGACCCAGGTTGCGCAGCTGTTGATAGTCGTCGCGCAGTTCGTCGAGGTACGACGGCGAGTGGAACGTCGTGGCCACATCGATGACGCCCGTGCGTTCGTAGTCACAGTCGATGCCGTAGCGCTGAATGGCCTGCTCGATGTGATTCAGGTTGTCCAGCCCCAGTTCCTCGAGCAGCGCGATCTCGTCGGGAAACCGCTCCTGGCCGTTGGCGACGCCGTGCGTCAGACTGGACTCCATGAAGCCGCCGTTTCGGCCGCTGGCGGCCGAACCGATCTCGTGGGCATCGATCAGCACGATGTCACGCGACGGGTCGCGTTCCTTGGCGATCAACGCGGTCCACAAGCCCGTGTAGCCGCCACCGATGATGCACAGATCGCAGGTCTCGGTGCGCACCAGCGTGGGATTGCTGTCGGGCTCGTCGGCGTCTTCGTACCAGTACGGATACGGGTCGGCATCGGCGATGGCGTCGAGGTGGAACTCCTCGATGCCGGTGCCATCGTCTTCGAACGCCATGCAGGATCACCAGCTCAGTCGATTGTGGTCGGTCGGAAGGATATCCAGTGGCGACGACGTGAACCGTCCGTGAAGGAAGCCACGAACCGCGCTAAGAATTCGTGAAGGGCAGCAATGGAGCCGCGTCGGGGGCGTACAACGGGGGCGTGACAACACGCATCGACAGCCCACACGGTTCCAACCGATGGTCGTGGCAGCAGTTCGGCCACGCAGCCGTCGTCGTTGGGCCCGTCATCGTCGTGGCCATTGCTGCGTCGACTGCGTCGGTTCGACAGGACATGGGCATCGCCAACGTGGCACTCGTTCTGGCCGCGGTCACGATCGGTGCCGCACTGCTCAGCTCGCTGGCTGGTCTGACCACGTCGGTGGCCGCGGCGATGTCGCTGAACTACTTCCACACCGAACCCGTTCACTCGCTGCGAGTCACGGCGGGCAGCGACCTGGTTGCCGTTGCACTGCTGGCGGCACTCGGCCTGATGGTCAGCGCCGTCACTGCGCTGCGAGTGCGGGGCACGGCGGTCACGCGGCGAGCCGCTCATGCCGATCAGGCGGCTGTGCAGCTGCGTGCTTCGTTGGCGTCTGCGCAGCCGGTGGTCGATGTGTGGGACATGGCGGTTGCGGCGGCAGCCGCACAGTTCGGGCTGGTCGATGTGCGCCTCGAGTCGGCGGGTGGCAGCCGGTTGCCGGTCGTCTCGCGCAAGCCGTGGGACCCCCGCAACGTGCTGGACGACAACATGATGGTGCTGCCCGAAGGCGGCGCGATCGTGCAGTTCCGCGATCCGCGCCACGGCGAGCAACTCGTGCTGACACCACGGCCGGGTATGGGTGCCGTCTCGATCGACCGGCGGGTTGCGTTGACCTTCGCCGACCAGGTCGAGGTGTCGCTCGGCCGCCTGGCCGAACCGCAACTGCCTGCCACCGCGCCGTCCTCGTGATCGCCGCCGCCCCGCGGTCGTCGCGGCCATGATCGTGGACCGCACCGATGGGCGCGACTTGGTCGTACTCGGTGAACCGGGGCGTCAACGTCGTCACCTTCAACCTTGCGTTGCAGGGGCCTGACATCGTGACCGCAGCATCGACCCACCCCGGGCCCGGCCCACATCAGGCACAAGCTCGAGCGTGATCCCAGCAGACCCGTTCATTTCATCATCGAATCGGGCATGGGACATCGGTTCGAGAACGACGAGTGACGGATCAGTAGCCCTGCAGCGGGCGGTGATTGCCGCTCGAGCCGCGCATCTCGGCGGCTCGAGCTGCCCGCGAGGTTTCGCCGATGCTGCCCGACGGCGCCTTCGACCACCGACGCCGCGCGGTGCGCGTACTCAGGCCGGTTGCCTGCGCGACGTCTGCCCACGAACCACCCTCGAACAGGATTCGGGCCACGAGCTCGCGTTGCTGGTAGTGCAACGCTTCCAGCTCTTCCGTGACCTTGGCCAACTCGGCCACGTGCTCTCGACGTTCGACCTCGACCAGTTGGTCGCGCAGCGACGGCACCCGACGCTGTTGAGGAGAGGACCTCATCGGCCGATGGTACCGCAACACCGGTGGGCGTGAAATGGTCGAACCGGGGCTGATCGACCCGCGCCGTGGCAGTACGGTCGGTGACCGATGGACCTGGGACTGGAAGGACGGCGAGCGGCAGTAGCCGCGGCCAGTGGAGGTTTGGGCTTTGCCTCGGCGGCGGCGTTGGCCGCGGAAGGTGCGGCGGTGGTCATCTGCGGGCGCGACCGAGCACGTATCGACGACGCGGCGCAGCGCATCGGTCATGGTTGCATCGCACTGGTGCACGACGTCGGCGATGCCGTCGGCGGCAGCTCGTTCGTCGCCGCGGCGACCGAGGCCTTGGGCGGACTGGACATCGTCGTCGCAAACGGCGGCGGCCCGCCGCCAGGCACATTCGCCTCGACTGAGATGAACGCCTACCAGACCGGTTTGGACCTCAGTCTGCTCAGTGTTGTCGGCATGGCCCGATCGTCCATTCCGGCCATGCAGGCCAATGGGTGGGGACGCTTCGTGGCGATCACCTCGTTGTCGGTCCGCCAACCGATCAGCAACATCATCCTGTCGAACACCGCCCGCGCCGGCCTGACGGGCTTTTTGAAGACGGTCGCGCGTGAAGTTGCCGGCGACGGTGTCACGGTCAACACCGTGCAACCGGGTCTGCACGCGACCGACCGCGTGTCGGTGCTGTACGGCGACGATCTGGGCGAGCTCGCTGTTGGCATCCCGGCCGGTCGGTTGGGCGACCCGGCCGACTTCGGTTCGATCGTGACGTTCTTGTGCAGCGACCAGGCTCGGTTCGTGACCGGCCTGTCGATGCACGTCGATGGTGGCTCATATGGAGGTTTGCTGTGATCACGCACATGGTGATGTTCCGATGGAAGCCAGACCTGCCCGCCGGCCACGTGGCCACCATCGCCGCGGTGCTGGATGGGCTGCCACCCGCCATCGATGCCATCAAGTCGTATCGGCATGGTGCCGATCTGGGCGTCGGCGGAGCGACCGCATGCGACTACGCCATCGTCGCCACGTTCGACGACATCGACGGCTGGCGCAACTATGACCAACATCCGGCGCACGAGGCGGCTCGCGCCGGCGTGATCAGACCGTGGATCGCCGAGCGCTGGAACGTGCAGTTCGAATCCTGAGCCGAGGGCGCTCTTCAGACGCCGGACGCGACCTCGACGGTGACCTCGATGCTGTCGAAGAACGGATCGAACGTGGCGATGCGATGGATGCTCTCGCGGCGCATGACCACCAGGGTCAGCGCAAGGTCTGGCGGATAGGTCTGATGCAGCCGTGCTGCCTGGCGCCGATACTGGCGAGCGACGTGAATGGGCTCGACCGGCGCCAGCAGGTCGGCGTGTTGGCCACGTTTCACGTCTGCCAGATGGTCAGCGCGAGCGCGCAGCCGCACGGCGTTGACTTCGTACTGGTCCAACAGCCGCGTGTAGCAGCCGCGGGCTGACGGGTGCCGGTCATCGTCGGGGTGGACAAGGGCGTGCAGGAAGCCGAGGTCGCACAGGACCGACTGCGGCGTCATGCGTCTGCGCCGAGCGCCTGACGCGCCCGGCCGGCGCGGACGTTGCGTTGTCGCGCTTCGAACCAGTTCCAGAACTTGAATGATGCGCCCACCAACGCCCATCCGACCAATCCATCGATGACCCAGTGCTCGCCGAAGTAGACCAGTGATGTCAGCATCATCAGCGGGAAGATCATCACGACAGCCTTCAGCCACACCGGTTTGATCATGGGCAGGAAGAACGCCGGCACGAACAGCGCGAATCCGGCGTGCAGCGACGGCATGGCGGCCACAGCGTTGCCCCACTTCAACGCACTGCCCCAGTCGTTGACGAAGCTGTGAAAGCCAAGGTCACTGAAACCGCGCCCCGTGGTGCGCGCCAACGGGGGCAGCAGCCGATAGTGGTACTTCGTGCTGGATGCCATCCACGGCGGCACCGTGGGCATCAGCACGAACATCAGGCATGCGACGCCCAACAGACTGGCGAAGCGGCGCATGAATCGCACCCACTGCACCCGGCTGATGGACCACACCACTGCCAACGCGATCACCGGGAAGATGAAGTGCGTGTAGTACATGACCGAGGCGACGTTGTCGTACCAGCGAATGTCGTTGGCGTGGTAGAAGTGCTGTTGCAGCACCACGTTGGGGTCGTAGCCGAAGAACAGTGCTCGATCGATGTTGCGCGGTGCCTGAACCTGCAGTGGAAAGCCCAGACCCGAGGCAGCATCGCGCGTGACTTCGTAGGCGTACCACATGGCTGCATACAGCACCGCGTCGATCACCAGCACACCCCACCGGCGCCACGGCTTTCCGGCGAACGCGCACAGCAGAAAGATGCCCACTGAGATCGCGACCGAGATGCGGTCGACGATCAGACCGTCGGTGTGGAACCGGCGGATGTACAAGATGGCGTACACCGTGATGGCGACCATGCGGACCCAGAAGAACGAGTCGTGGGGGACCAGTTGCGAGATGGCGCGGCGCTCGGTGCCCGACTGCTGTGCTGGCGGCGGTGATGCGTCGGCCTGCAGCAGCATGGCCGCACAGGTTACCGAATGTTCACTTGCGAACCCGGTCGCCGCAACTCGGCGTGTGCTTGTCAGGCGCTGGCGGCTTCGAGTGCTCGACGGACGAGCACTTTGGCCAGGTGTACGCGGTACTCGGGCGTGGCGTTCAGGTCGCTTTGCGGATCGGCTTCGGCGGCCGCCGATTCCGCCGCGTCGGCGATGGAGGCACCCGACGACAACGCTGCCGACACGCTGGTGGCCAAGATGGGCACCGAGCCCATGTTGACCAGGCCGACGCCGCTGTGGCCATTGCTGCGCCATGCGGCAACGCCGACGATGGCCCAGTCCTGGGCGCGGCGGTTGAACTTCTGGAAGCTCCAGCCCGCACCGCCCATCTTCGGCACCCTGATCTCGGTCAGCATCTCGTCGGCCGCTAGCGCAGTCTCGAGGAAGCCCTGGAAGAAGTCGGCGGCGGCGATCTCGCGGGTGCCGCTGGGACCCTGGGCGACATACGTGGCGCCGAGGGCCAGCGTGGTGGCCGGCAGGTCGCTGGCGGGGTCGCTGTGGGCGATGGAACCGCCGATGGTGCCGCGGTGGCGAACCTGCGGATCGCCGACGTGGCCGGCTGCGTGCGCCAACAGCGGCACGTGCTGCGCCAGCACCGCGCTCTTCTCGACATCCATGTGGCGGGTGAGCGCGCCAATGGCGATGTGATCGCCGGCGTCGCGAATGTACGACAGGTCGGTGATGCGACCGATGTCGACCAGCACGCTTGGCTGGGCCAGGCGCAGCTTCATGAGCGGCAGCAGGCTGTGCCCGCCGGCGATGAACTTGGCGTCGTCGCCGTGCTGGCCGATCAGGCTGATGGCCTCTTCGGTGGAACCGGCGCGGACGTAGTCGAATGCTGCGGGGATCACTTCGTTCCTCCTGCGCACGCCAGGACGGCCTGGACGATGTTGTGGTAGCCGGTGCACCGGCACAGGTTGCCCTCTAGACCGAGGCGCACTTCTTCCTCGGTGGGATGCGGATTCTCCTTCAACAGGCTGGACGCCGCCATCACCATGCCCGGCGTGCAGTAACCGCACTGCAGGGCATGGTTCTGCATGAACGCTTCCTGCATGGGGTGCATGACGCCGTCGATGGCCATTCCTTCGATGGTGGTCAGTTCGGCGCCGTCGGCCTGCACCGCCAGAATCGTGCAGCTCTTCACTGCCTCGCCGTTGAAGTGCAAGCTGCATGCTCCACATGACGATGTGTCGCAACCGATGTTCGTGCCGGTGAGCCCCAATGCCTCGCGGACGTAGTGGACGAGCAATGTCCTCGGTTCGACATCGCTGTCGTGGACCGTGCCGTTGACGGTGACGCGGATCTGCATGACGAACTGTTCCCCTCTGACGCGTGGAGACCGATGTTCGAACCGGGCCCCGTGTTCCCGACATCATGCACCATTTCCCGTCGCCGCGCGTCACCCACCTCAGCACGCTGCAATCGGAGGGTTCGTGTTCAGAAGAGTTCTTCAGGTTGTCGCTGGACGGTTAGCATTGATGCTGGTGACAGACATCGACGACATCGCACTCCACCGGCTGCGCAAGGACGGTCAACGCTTCACGACCGGACGCCAACTCATCCTGCGCACCCTGCAGGGGGTCGGCGCGCCCATCACCATTCCTGGCATCTTGCGGCTGCAACCGTCTCTGGCACAGAGTTCGGTGTATCGCAACCTGGCGGTGCTGGAACATGCCGGTCTGGTCAGCAAGATCGCCATGGGCGACGAGCATGCTCACTACGAACTGGGCGAACAGATCACCAACAACCACCACCATCACCTGGTGTGCACAGAATGCGGCACGGTCAGCGATGTGTCACTGACCGCCGCAGCCGAACGCTCGCTCGACAAGGCCCTGCACGACGCCGCCGCCGGCGCCTCGTTCGAACTGCATCAACACCGGGTCGACCTGCTGGGTCGCTGTGCAACCTGCGTCGCCCAGGACTGAACTGTTGCTGCCGTCGTTATCGGGCGGCCAGCGCGTGGGCACGGTCCGTATGCTGGTCGGGTGACGACGCAGCAGCTCGACCGCGGCGCCGGTGACCGTCTGACCGAGATCCTCACCGTCGCCGATCCCACCGACGCACTGTGGGTCGCGCACGATCAGGGTTTCTTCACCGACGCCGTTCCCGAGATCTCGGCGTTGGCCATGGAGCAAGACCCGGTGCACCGCCACAAGGACGTGTTGACCCACACGTTCATCGTCACTGCCAACACCTCGCCGCGCCTGTTGGTTCGGTTGGCGGCGTTGTTCCACGACGTCGGCAAGCCGCGCACTCGCCGGTTTGCAGCAGGCAAGGTCACGTTCCACCATCACGAAGCAGTGGGCGCGCGCATGACCACCCAGCGACTCGAGCAGTTGGGCTACGAGCCGGCGATCACGGCCGATGTTGCGCGCCTGGTCGAGCTCAGCGGTCGGTTCCACGGGTATCAGCACGGGTGGGAGGATTCCGCCGTTCGTCGATACGCACGCGATGCCGGTCCATTGCTGGGCGACCTGAACGAACTGGTGCGATGCGACTGCACCACCCGCCGGCCCGAGAAGGTGCGTGGTCTGCAACGCCGCATGGACGAACTGGAAGACCGCATCCGCCAGCTGGCTGCGGAAGAGGCCGTGAAAGCCGAGCGCCCCGAACTGGATGGTACCGAGATCATGGAGATCCTGGGCATCGGCCCCGGCCGAGCTGTGGGCGAGGCGCGCGCCATGCTGCTGGAACACGCCCGCCAACACGGCGCTCCCGAACACGACGACGCCGTCAAGCTGCTGCTCGACTGGTGGTCCACCCGCCCCTGACCTCGAT
>JANNFQ010000021.1:0-4843 GCA_031380045.1 Acidimicrobiaceae bacterium | reverse complement strand
GGCGGTGGCGGCCGCGAGGAAGATGCAGGGGCGGGCGGCGGAGGCGGCTCCAGCTACGGGCCAGTTGGGGCGTTGCTGGAGCGCGGTGCCCGCGGGAACACGGGCGTCTGCGAGTCGGGACCGCTCGATGGATTGGTCACGATCGTTCCGTCGCCGACGACCGGTGTGTTCCACCCGGTCTCGCCCGAACGGCTGCTGGACACTCGCTCGGGCCTGGGTGCTCCCGCTGGCGCGGTGCCCGGCGGAACGTCGGTCGATTTGATGGTCGACGGACGAGGAGGCGTGCCGCCCTTCGGAGTCACCTCGGTGGTGCTGAGCGTCACCGTGACCGAGCCGGTCGCCGCTGGGTTCGTCACGGTCTACCCGTGCGGACAAGAGCTACCGACCGTGTCGAACCTGAATTTCAGCGCCGGCCAATCCGTCTCGAACCAAGTGGTCGTCAAGGTCGGTGACGGTGGCAAGGTCTGCCTGTTCACCAACATCACTGCCCACCTCATCGCTGATGTCAGCGGCTGGTACTCGGGGCCGGGCAGTGTTCCCGGCGCCCGCTTCCACTCACTGCCGCCCGATCGTTTCATCGACACACGTGAGGGCGTGAAAGTGCACGGCGGGCAACCTCTGGTCTTGAACGTGATCGGTGGTCACGGTGTGCCTGCGCCAACGGTCTCGGCAGTCTCGGCGGTCACGATGAACGTCACCGTCACCGAACCGGACGCGAGTGGGTTTGTGACGGTCTATCCATGTGGCCAGGCCGTTCCGCCTGTGTCGAACTTGAACTTCAGCGCCGGCCAGACGGTCGCCAACCTGGTGACGGTGAAGGTCGGGACCGACGGTCAGGTGTGTCTGTTCTCGAACGTGGGCACTCACCTGATTGCCGACGCCAGCGGCTGGTTCGGACCAGAGGGAGCCAGCCGCGGTAACGCGTACACCTCGATGGTGCCCCAACGAACGCTCGACACGCGGATCGGTGTCGGTTCCAGCAACCAGCCGCTCGCGGCCGGCGCGATCAGGCCGCTGACAGTGCTCGGTAGGAAGGGCGTTCCCAAGGAAGGCATCGACGCGGTGGTGCTGAACGTCACCGCCACCGACACGGTCGGCGATGGGTTCGTCACGGTGTACCCGTGCGGCGAGGCGGTCCCAAACGCGTCGAACCTGAACTTCACCGCGGGCCGGACGGTGCCGAACCTGGTGACGGTCGACCTCGGCGACGACGGGCAGGTGTGCCTGTACTCGTCGGCTCGTACGCATCTGGTGGCCGATGTCGAAGGCTGGTTCGCCGACGACTGACCGCGCTCCAGCGAGTTTCGACGTCCCGAACCCGATTGATTCTGCTGGCCACCAAGACGGGAGCGACAGGTGGGGACGCACCTCTCGGTACGTCCCCACTTCGGTCAGCGGAGGAGGTCGTTCAGCTGTGCGAGTCGCGCAGTGAGCGGACCTTGTCGTGGGCCGACTTCACGTCGATGCTCTGGCGTTGAACCACCGAGCGCAAGCCGTCGGAGATGTCCGCGTCGAGCGCTTTCTTGTATGTCTTCACAGCGTGGTCCTCGCCTTGCTCGGCGGCATCCAAGACGCCCTTTGGATCGGAACCGGTCAACGCATCCTTCAGGCTCATCCATCCGCGATGGGCGGCCGCCGCAATCGAACCCGACTCTTCGATGTGATCCCCGTAGTTGTCGGCCATTGTTCGTAGCTCGGCGGAGAACGATGCGCGCTGCTCGCTGAACTGCCGGAAGGTGGCAGCCAGTTCGGGTGCGTCCGAGTCGGCGAGCTTCTCGGCGCCCTTGCGGAAGCCTTCCTCGCCGTCCTCCAGGGTTTCGATCAGATCCTTCGTGACTGCTTCATCGGTCGACATCGACTCGTCCTTTCTCGTGGTCAGCCGCCTTGATGCCCGGGAAGTCGTAGTTGTAAACCCATCGACGATCGCCGTTGCGCGAAAGCCACCTTCGGGTGACTGGCCTGATCGTGGGTCGACACGCCGCGCCACAGTTTGACGGTTTCGTGAGCTCGGCAGCTCGCCCGAGGCACCTGGCCACAGTGGAGCCCAGAAAGGGAATCGAACTCTCGGCCTTTTCATTACGAGTGGCTACACCATGGTTCTGATCCACTCTGTGACCATTCTGTGACCAACGGCCGCGATCACCGGAGTCGTGAGAGCACCAGGAACGACTCTTCGTCGGAGCTCACGAACCGGTCGACGGTGTCGACGCTCTTGCGGAGCAGCTCCTCGATCACCGATGTCGAGACGTTGCCGACTCGCAGCCAGATCACCTTCGGCGGTGGGCCGAATAGAAACGCCAGTTGCCGGAAGTCGGTGTCCTTCGACGCGATGACGTAGTCGTGAGCGCCGGCGTAGTCCCAGATCGCACGGTCGGTTGCGGTGTCCAGCTTCAGATCCGCGACGTGAGCGCTGTCGGGGTACTCCACGGACAGTTTCGCCACGAGACGGCGAGCGAGGTTCTGATCGAACAGCAGCCTCACGCGGGTGCGGCGAGCCGATGCTCCCGAACGGCTGCGAACTCGAGCGCCGCACGCACATGGTCATCGGTGAGCTCCGGAAAGTCGGCGACGATTTCATCGCTGCTCATGCCGGAGGCCAGATACTCGAGCACGTCGTAGACCGCTATGCGCGTCCCGACGAAGCACGGCTTCCCGCCACGCACCTCCGGCTGCACGTCGATCAACGAGATCAAGTCCATGTGTGGATTGTAGTTCCGAAGTCCAGCTCGGAAGACCGAGTAACGGATCAGGGCAATCGGCCTGTCTCGTCCACCAGTCGATGCGCGAGCCAACCTCGAACGGGTCGCCGCAGCACTGCAGCTCCCATGCGGCTTACCACACTCGCCGGGTCTCGGTCACGAGCGCATCGTGCCCGGATACGTCCACGCGGTGCCGTCGCTGCGAGAGAAGAGCGTGATCATCAGTTGGTCGCGGTCTCGAAAGACTTCGGCCGGAATGTCGATTTCGTTCCCGTGCGTCACAGTCAGCTGGGCAACGCGACCCTCTCGATCGGGCGGGTATGCGACGAAGAACTGGAACTGCGAGGGATCAAGCACCACGCAGACTGCCCGACCGAGCGCCGGATGTCCAGCGAGCCGATCGGCAGATCAAATCGGATCAATCTTGAATGCCTTCGACGATCACACCGCAGCCGAGGGCCGCTTCGATGTCGGACCGAACTGCTGGAGCCAGCTCGTCGACACCGTGTCCGGCCACCGAGATTGTCGCCGTTGCATCCACGTCGATGATCACCGACTTCGCTGGGATGAACTCCAACAGGAGGTTCCAGATCCGCCTCGCCTGCGTCTCATTCAGGGTGAGGGTCGGATCTTCGGCGGTGATTCGGAGCCGCTCCAAGCCCTGTATCCGCGGACTGGGCCGACTTGTGGCGGCCGTGAGCGAGCGGCGTCAACCCTGGTTGTCGATGCATTGGTCGACGTGTTCGATGGCGAAGTCGATGGCTTCGGTCGGGCTCATGGCAGCACCTCGGGCCAGGAGGGTGTCGACGTCCGGAACGGTCGCGATGAGTTCGAGAGTTTCGGCGCGCATTCCTGCCCCGAACGATCCGAAGGGCGCCTGGCGATGCAGGACGCCCGCGATGACGCGGCCGTCTCGTGGCTGTCACGGCGTGCGAAGTAGTTGGCGACCGGTTCGCACGCGACCGACAATCAGAGTGGAGCCCAGAGAGAGAATCGAACTCTCGACCTTTTCATTACGAGTGAAATGCTCTACCGACTGAGCTATCTGGGCGCAGTCGACGAGTGTAACGAACGGGTCGGCCAACTCAGCGCGACATGTGGTGCCCCGACGCCGCTGCGGCGGTGCTGGGTATGACGATGGTGGCCGCCGGTGATCCATCGGGCAGGGCCACGCACAGCAGCAGCTCGCCGACCTCGCGACCCGTTGCGGCATGCAGTGCCTGTTCGTACGCCTGCAGCTGCACCTGGTAGCGGCTGATCAACACCTCGGCGGGCTCGAGGACGTGGTCGGTCTTGAAGTCGACCACCACGAAGCGACCCTCATGCATCCAGATGGCATCGATGATGCCGTACACACCGGTGACGTCACCGTCGGACTGGCCGACCTGTGCGCCCACGTACATCTCGCGCCGCACCGTGCCGTGCAGATCGGCCTGCGCCATGCGCTGGAACACCTCGCTGGCAACCACCGAATCGACCAGCCGCCCGACGTACTCGTGAAAGCGCTGGGGCACTTCTTCGCTGTCGCACTGGCGCACGACCAGCTCGGCAAGGCCGACGGCCGGCTGCTGCAGGTCGATCATCTGCAGCACGCCATGCACGGCTCGTCCGATGCGCGTGCCGTAGCGGCCGATCTGATCGGGCAACGCGGCAAAGGCGCGAGCGTGCTTGGCATGGATGCTGTCGGGCCGACTGCGATCGGGCTGGATCGCTGCCTGGAACGCCTCGGGCTCGACGGACCGCTCATCGTCCGACTGAGGCTGCGACGGCGACACGTCGGGATCGACCGCCGTGGCCGCGTCGTCGAGTCGCTGTCGAAGCGAGGTGGCCGACCAACTGGAACGCACGTGCCATTCGGAGGGGCGGGCAGGCGGTCGGTCGACGTGGTCGTCGAGCTGGATGATTCCTGGCGTGGACACGACGTTCGGCCGGATCAAGTCGAGTGGCACACGATGAGCGTCGTCCAGATGCAGTGCCATCTCGGCGGCCGAGTTGGCGCGGGTGCCAGAGACGCGATGCAGGCACACGACCAGATGGTCTTCGGCACGCGTGCACGCCACGTATGCAAGGCGCGCGGCCTCGAGTTCGCCGATCACTCGGTCGCCACTGCTGTCCCAACCGATGGTCGCCAGCTTGCCCATCTT
>JANNFQ010000702.1:0-3370 GCA_031380045.1 Acidimicrobiaceae bacterium | reverse complement strand
GTGGGCGCGGCGACGGCGCCCTCCTGTGGGACGCCGACGGCAACGAGCTGATCGATGGCATGGCCAGCCTGTGGTACTGCGCCATCGGCCACGGTCGCACCGAGATGGCCGAGGCCATCGGCCGTCAGGCCGGCCAGCTGGCTGCCTACAGCTGCTTCGATCCGTTCACCAACGAACCGGCAGAACAGTTGGCCGACGAGTTGCATCAGATCGCGCCGATGGACGACGCCCGGGTCTTCTTCTGCTGCTCGGGGTCAGAGGCGATCGATTCGGCCATGAAGCTGGCTCGTGTCGCTCACGTGCAGGCAGGTCAGCCGCAGCGCAAGCTGATCATCTCGCGGGTGCGCGGGTATCACGGCGTGGCCTACGGCGGCACCAGCGCCCAGGGCATCGCCCCCAACAAGGAGCACTTCGGTCCATACGTGGCCGACGTGGTGCAGGTGCCGTCCGACGATGTCGAGGCGCTGGCCAGCCTGATGGCCCAGCACGGCGACACCGTTGCCGCAGTCCTGACCGAGCCGGTGCAGGGCGCCGGCGGCATCTATCCGCCAGGCGAGCAGTATCTGCAGCAGTTGCGCCGCCTGTGCGACCAGCACGGCGCATATCTGATCTTCGACGAGGTCATCACCGGCTACGGCCGCCTGGGCTCGTGGTTCGCCGCTCATCACTACGGCGTTCGCCCCGATCTGGTCACTTTTGCCAAGGCGGTCACGTCGGGCTATCAGCCGCTGGGCGGCGTGTTCGTCGGGCCCGCGCCCCGGGCTGCGCTCGAGAGTGACCCCGACTTCTTCCTTCGCCACGGCTTCACGTACTCCGGCCACCCAACGGCGTGCGCGGCTGGGCTGACCAACCTGGCGATCATGAAGCGCGAGGGTCTGGTCGAGCGGGCCAAGCACGTGGGGGCACGGCTCAGCGATGGGTTCCGAGCGCTGGCCGATGATGGCGTCATCGACCACACTCGTGGCGAGGGCGCCATGTGGGCTGTTGGCCTGCATCCCACGCAGAACGCTGTGGCCATGCGTGACCGCATGTTGGGGCTGGGCGTCATCACCCGGGCCATCAACACCGACACGTTGACGTTCTGCCCGCCGCTGGTGATCACCGACGAGCAGATCGACACGATCGTCGATGCGGTCGCCACGACCGCCGCTGATGCCTGACGCCTGACGCATGACCGTGTGGGGCTTCCGGAAGGCGAACCGTTCGGTCAGCCGGCATGCCATGGCAACCTTTCGTTCACCTCATTCCGATTCGGCTCAGACCACCGCACTGAGTGACCTCGCTCGTTCCAAACCAGACGGGGTCCACTTCACACCGCACGAGGGCCGCTGGCGTCAACCCGACTCGCGGCTGGTCGCCTCGATGATGCCCTTGAACTCGACGGGCATCGCCGACGGCTGATCTTTCAGCTGGGCAGCCACCCGCTGGGCCAGACCGCCCTGGTTCATGATCGTCCGCGCGACGGTCGAGCCCAATGGCCCGCCCACACCCAGCCGCCCCGAAGCGACAGCCGCCAGCAGCGCACTGGACACCTGTGCGGCCACAGGCTGCACCTTCGACCAATCGACGTGCTCGGCGGCAGACCGCATCGCCTTGGCCGCCTCGCTGGTCTTCTCGCTGGTGGCAGCACGAACCGCGGTCCAGTCGACGCCCCGCATCGCCGCCGCGACGTCGCCCGCCTCCTGCTCGACATCACCCTCATCCCCGGTTTGTGTCAAAGGCGAAGTGTCCTGACCAGGGTCGGTGACCTCGGCAGTTTGTGTCAAACCGGTGGGCTCGGGCCTCGGGCGCTTCCACAGGGCCAGCAGGCCATCGAGTTGCTCGCGGGGCGGCGGCCAGATGGGCTCGGCCGGAGCATCGTCGCCACGCTTGCCGGCCTCGTACTCGGCCTTCAACGTGGCCGCGGCGTGCTTGGCCTTGGCCATCCAACGTGCCGTCGTTCCCATCGCCCACACACTACGAGGAGGCGCGCCGCCCGACCACGGGGCATGATGGCGCCATGAGCATCTTCGACGCACCCATCCACACCCTGCGCGGCGAGCCGTCGACGCTGTCCGACTTCAGCGGCAAGGCCATCTTGGCCGTCAACGTCGCTTCCGCATGCGGGCTCACGCCCCAATACACCGGCCTGGAAGAGTTGCAGAAGACGTACAGCGATCGCGGCTTCACCGTCGTCGGCTTCCCGTGCAACCAGTTCGGCGCACAAGAGCCGGGCAGCGCCGAAGAGATCGAGACCTTCTGCTCGACCACGTATGGCGTCACCTTTCCGATGATGGAGAAGATCGAGGTGAACGGCGATGGCCGACACGCCATCTACGACGACCTGACTCAGGTGGCCGATGCCGAGGGCCACAGCGGCGACATCCGGTGGAACTTCGAGAAGTTCCTCATCGCTCCCGACGGCACCGTCACCCGATTCAGCCCGATGGTCGCTCCCGACGCCGAGCCGCTGGTCTCGGCAATCGAAGCCGTCCTTCCCGGCTGATCAGAACAATGGGCGTGACACCCACGCGCCGACCAGAGCACGCGAGCCCGAGCTGACCATGGCAATGAACTCGTCGTCGCGTGCTGCATCGCCTTCATCGAGCCAGGTGCAGATGCCCTCGTAGTGGTAGCTGACCAGTGCCTGCGCCATCCAATGGCGCATGACGGCATCATCGGTGGCATCGGCGATGAGCGTCTCGGTGTACGCCGTGACCAGATCGCGAAACACCCGTGCGAGTTCGGCGAACTCGGGCTCGTGCGCGGCCTGACGCCACAGCAATCGAAAGGCATCGGGGTGCCGACGGGCCACGCCCAGCAGCAACCGCGAGACCCCGCCCTGCACCAAGTCTGCACCTTCGAACGAGTGGTACAGGTCGGCCGTGACATCGTCGAGAACCGCCCGGTACAGCTCGTCTTTCGACTCGAAGATGCGATACACGATCAAGCGGGTCACCCCGGCCTGCCGGGCGACGTCGTCCATCGACGTGCCATCGAAGCCACCGCGCATGAACACCGTGGCCGCGGCCCGAGCGATCTGCTGGCGGCGCGCTGCGCGCGGCATCCGTTGCGTGGCGACCACCTGCGAACTCGCGCTCATTGACATATGTATACAGCCATGTTTACATGCGATCCATGAAGTTCGGAATATTCTACGAACACCAGATGGGCCGCCCCTGGGACGACGGGTCCGAGCAGCGCCTGATCCAGGACGCACTGACGCAGGTGGAGTTCGCCGACCAACTGGGCATCCAATACGTGTGGGAGGTCGAGCACCATTTCCTCGAGGAGTACAGCCACTCCTCCGCTCCTGAGGTGTTCTTGTCGGCGTGCAGCCAACGCACCAAGAAGATGCGGCTGGGCCACGGCATCATTCTGACCGCACCGC
>JANNFQ010000682.1:0-4429 GCA_031380045.1 Acidimicrobiaceae bacterium | reverse complement strand
CCTCGATGACCGCCATCACGCTGCTGCCGGTGCCGGTACCCACGTTGAGTGCGACGGATGCCCCGCCGTCGCGCAGGTACGTCAACGAGTCGATGTGTGCCTCGGCCAGGTCGTCGACGTGGATGTAGTCGCGGATGCAGGTGCCGTCAGGAGTGGGGTAATCGGTGCCGAAGATGTGCACCGCGGCGCGCTTGCCCAACGTGGCTTTCATGACCAACGGGATCAGGTTCAGCGAGCGGGTCCAGTCTTCCCCGATCGCAGCATCGGCGCTGGCACCCGCTGCGTTGAAGTAACGCAGGCTGACGGCGGTGAGGCCGTGGGTGACGCCGTACCAGCCGAGGATGCGCTCGACCATGGCCTTGGTCTCGGCGTACACGCTCTCGGGTGCGATCGGGGCATCTTCGGTGACCGGCACCGATGGCGGGTTGCCGTTCACCGAACAACTCGACGAGAACACGACGTTGCGCACGCCGGCGGCCAGCATCGCCTCGACCAGATCCACCGTGCCGGCGACGTTGTTCAGCCAGTACTTGTCGGGCAGCTCCATCGACTCGCCGACGCTCTTGTACGCGGCGAAGTGCACCACCTGATCGACACCGTGGTCTTCGCAGACCTTGGTGACCAGCGCCCGGTCGCGAATGTTGCCGACCACCAGTTCGGCGCCCAGCAGGGCGGCCTCGGTGCCGAACTCCATCGAGTCCAAGACCACCACATCGCGGCCTTGATCGCGCAGCATGCGCACGGTGTGCGAACCGATGTAGCCGGCACCGCCGGTGACGAGGATGGTCATGGATCTCTCCGGGTCTGTTGGGGGTCAGATGTCTTCGTGGTCGCGGAACCAGGCGATCATCCGCGTCAGTCCGTCGCGCAGTTCGATCGTCGGTTGCCAACCGTACGTGTCACGGATCAGCGCGATGTCGGGTTGCCGTTGCAGTGGGTCGCCGTCGCGTTCGGCGGGTAGCGGAACCGTCACGATGGTGCTGCTGGAACCGGTCAGTTCGATGATGTGTTCGGCCAGCGCGCGCATGGTGAACTCGCCGGGGTTGCCCACGTTGACGGGCCTGGCGAGGTGGCCGTCGAGCACCGCGATCAGGCCGCGCACCTCGTCGGCGACGTGACAGAAACTGCGGGTCTGCGTGCCGTCGCCGTGCAACGTGATCGGCTGGCCGCGCATCGCCTGGACGACGAAGGTGTTGACCACCCGGCCGTCGTCGGGCCGCATCCGTTCGCCGTAGGTGTTGAAGATGCGCACGATGCGCACGTCCAGCCCGTGCACGCGGTGATACGCCATGGTGATCGCTTCGCTGAAGCGCTTGGCCTCGTCGTAACAGCTGCGCGGGCCGGTGCAGCTGACGTTGCCCAAGTAGCTCTCGGGTTGCGGGTGCACCAGGGGGTCGCCGTAGACCTCGCTGGTCGAGGCCAGGAAGAACCGAGCGTCGTGGGCAACCGCCAGGTCCAGCAGGTTGCGGGTGCCGGTCGAGCCCACGGCCAGGATTTCGAGCGGCATCGTGGCGAAGTCGAGCGGAGACGCGGGACTGGCCAGATCGAGCACCGTGTCATAGGAACCATCGGTGATCGTGGTCGGTAGATCGACTGTGACGTCGTGCTCGACCAGCGTGAACTGCGGGTGGTCGGCCAGGTGGGCGACGTTCAGGCGCCGGCCGGTCGCGAAGTTGTCGACTGCGGTCACGGAATCGCCTCGGCCCAACAGCGAGTCGGCAAGGTGCGAACCGATGAACCCGCCGCCGCCGGCGATCAGGTGGTGGGCCATCAGCGCCCGATGCCCTGATGACTGAACCCGGCCCGTTGCCAGTCGGTTCGGTCCAAGATGTTGCGACCGTCCACCACCTGGCGGCCCTTCATGCGGCCGGCGACCTGTGCGGGGTCCAGCCAGCGGAAGTCGTCCCACTCGGTCAACACGGCCAGCACGTCGGCGCCGTCGGTCGCGTCGTACGCATCGGCGCACAACACGATCCCGTCGGGCACGCCGGGCTTCGGTGCACCAACCGTCGGGTCGAAGGCGCGCACCGTGGCGCCGGCCGCGACCAGACGTTGGATGATCGAGACCGACGGCGAGTCGCGCAGGTCGTCGGTGCGGGCTTTGAACGTCAGGCCCCACACGGCGACAGTCGCACCCTGCAGGTCGCCACCGGCCGCCGTGCGGATCTTGCCGGCCACGCGATCGAACTGCTCCTCGTTCACAGTGATGACACCGGCCAGCAGATCGAACCGGTACCCGGCCTCGTTCGCGATTTTGAGAAGTGCTCTCGAATCTTTTGGAAAGCACGAGCCCCCCCATCCGGGCCCTGGGCGGAGGAATTCGGTGCCGATGCGCTTGTCGTAGCCCATGCCGACGACCACGTCGTTCACGTCGGCGCCGACGCCCTCGCAGATGGCGGCGATGGCGTTGATGAAGCTGAGCTTCGTCGCCAGGAACGCGTTGGCTGCGTACTTGATGGTCTCGGCCGAGGCCGGGTCGGTGACGATCACCTGTGCGCGCACGCCGTCGTACAACGCACCGACGGCGATGGCCGCGGCGCGGTCTTCGGAGCCGACGACCACACGGTCGGGCTTCAGGAAGTCGTCGACCGCCGAGCCTTCGCGCAGGAACTCTGGGTTCGAGACGACGCGCACGTCAGGTCGTTTCAACACGCGCTCGACCACCTTGGTCGAGCCGACCGGCACGGTCGACTTGTTGACCAGGATGGCCTCGTAGGGCAGCACCGCGGCGATCTGCTGGCATGCGGCCTGCACGTACGACAGGTCGGCCGAACCGTCGTCGCCCTGGGGGGTTGGCACGCACAGGAAGGCGATCTCGCAATCGGCGACTGCGTTCTCGCCACCGACCACGAAACGCAGGTTGCCGCGACGCAGCCCGTCGGCGACCAGTTCGTCGAGGCGATGCTCGACGATGGTGATCTCGCCGCGGTTCAACCGTTCGACCTTGTCGGGGTCGATGTCGGCACACACCACGTCGTGGCCCAGATGCGCGAAGCACGCCCCGGTGGTCAGCCCGACATAGCCGGTCCCGATGATTGCAAGGCGAGTCACGGCCGGTCAATGTACTGGCTGTGCGGTTGCGAAGCCCGTACATCCCGTGCCAGATACGTGCTGGTAGCCTGACGTGTATGCCCGAGAGATCTACTATTTCGACTACCATTCGGGTCTCGAAGGCAGTGCGTGACGAGATCGGCGCGCTCGCCGCTGCCGAGCACATCACCCTCGACGAGATGCTCCGCCGACTCGCCAAGGCGGAACGCCAGCGGCGCATGGGTGCCGAGTTGGCGATGCACGAGCCGACCGACACCGAGCGGGCCATCGTCGCCGTGGGACTCGACACGGTGCGGCAGCATGCAGGCCGGTGACATCATCACCATCGACTTCGGCATCCCGGCGGGAAGCGGCCCCGGGTTCGAGCACCCGGCGATCGTGGTCACGGCCGACCTGATCGTCGCCCAGATGCCCCGAACATTCAATGTTGTGCCGGTGACATCGAACGTGCAGCGGGCGATGTCGACCGATGTGCCGGTCGACGGCGAGGGACTCGACAAGAACTCGGTCGGCCAGTGCCATTTGCTGACCATCGCCGAGATCGAGCGAGTGAAGGAAGGCGGTGACCGCGGCAACGTCGGTCCGGTGGCGCTGGCGCAATTGCGATCGGTGATCGCCGACCTTCTCGATCTGAACTACTAGGCGAGGAGTTCCGAGGGGTTCGAGGGGTCGGCGCGATCCGCCACGTTGAGCGCGAGATTTCCAGGTTCGCGGACTTCGACAGTTGCCGACCGGATGAACGTGTTCGTGGGGCCGCTTGAGGTGACGCGTGGGGTTCAGGCGGCTTTCGGTGGTGGGGGTGGTTTGAACCAGAGCCATCGGGTGTCGAAGCGTTCGCCGGTGGGGTGCCGGAACGGTTCGGTCGGTTCGGGTGGTGGGCCGGTGGGTGGTGTGGGGACCGGGTCGCGGATCAGTGTGCGGCCGTGTTCGTCGGTGAAGGTGAGCCCGTCGGGTTCGTCGGCGTTACCGGTGATGTTGATCTTGCCGCGATGGACGAGGTGATGGCAGCGGCCGCAGGCCGGGGCGAGGTTGGCGGTTTCGGTGAGGCCGTCGTCGCGGCCGTACCAGAGCACGTGATGCCACGATGGCGATGTCGCATGCCTCGCGATCGTTGTGCGCGGGCACGGTCTGGGCGACGACCACGGCCTGGTCGATGGACAACCGACCCGACCGCACCGCATCGACGGTGACTGGCAGTTCGGCTGCGCGCCGGGCGAGTTGCACGATCTGGCGTGAGCGGGTCGGTGAGAACCCGGTTCTCAACGACACCCAATGCTCTGGCGACCGGAACCCGTGTCCGTGCCATCCGTTGGTTGCCATGGTCTCGACGACCAGATCGATGAGTTGCCCGTGGCACGCATTGAGGTGCCCGCACACC
>JANNFQ010000651.1:0-3790 GCA_031380045.1 Acidimicrobiaceae bacterium | reverse complement strand
ACTCGATGCACGATTCCTCATCGGCGAACCAGGCCTCGAACGCCGGCCACGTCCCCGGATAGTCGACACCCGCCTGCGGCCACACCTGCTCCATCGCCACTCACCGTAGCCGCAACTGGAGTTAAGCGGATACGCAGTACTGGTGTTCGATCACCACAACAACCCTGAAACCCATATGAACAAAGGATTTCATGCCACACGACGACCACGAACGACCGTCACCGAGACCATCGTCCGAGCACACCCCACCCATCGCCCTCGAGGCTTGCGAACATCAAGAATTCGACAGCGATCGGCCGTCTCACGCGTCAGGCGAATGCGACGGACGAACGGCGCTCTAGTGCTCTAGCGCTCTAGCCGCCGAAGCCGTGGTGCAGCACGCCGTCACCCATCGCGGCGGCGCGGTCGGCCATGATGCCGCGCCACGCGTGCACCGCTCCGAACGCATCGAGTGCAGCGTCGCGCAGCGCTTCGATTGCCTGCAGCGAGCTGACATCGGTGGGCACGGCGACCACGTCGTGGCCCGCACCCGACAGGTCATCGGTGACCGACTTCAGCAACGGCGCATCGATGTCTGCCAACACCACCGCATGCCCTCGTGGGCCAACCGCTGGGCCGTCGCCCGACCGATGCCACCCGCGGCACCGGTCACGAACGGCAACCTTGCCTCGAAAATCGCGGTCTCGAAGATCGCGGTCTCGAAGATCGCGCACGTCCATCACGCGGAACCGATGTTAATTGACCAGTTGATTAGTATGGTACCGTTCGCTCGGAACGACGGTCCGTGGGGGGAGAGTTCGTGATCCCGAGCAACGCCGGTCAGATGACGGCACCGTGGCTGACCCAGGTGTTGCGCCATGCGCGTGCCATCCAGACTTCGACGGTGGTGGGTGTCGAACATGCGCCTATCGGTGTGGGGGTGGGCATCATGGGTGAGCTGACGAAGGTCACCTTGGCCTACGACCACGCCGAGCCTGGCGCCCCACAGTCGGTTGTCGTGAAGCTGACGTCGCCGTTCGAGGCCAATCGCGCCCAGGGCATTGCCCTGGGCGTCTACGAGGCCGAGGTCAGGTTCTACAACGAGCTGGCCGGCCGCACGGCGGTGGGGGTGCCCACGTGCTACCTGGCCGAGCTCGACCCGGCCACCAAGGACTTCGTGATCGTGCTCGAAGATCTCAGCGCTCTGTTGGCGGTGGATCAGCTGATCGGTCTGTCCCCGGCGCAGGCAGAGGCGGCAACCGACGCGCTGGCCGATCTGCACAGCGGCTTCTGGCAGCAGGTCGATGACATCGATTGGGTGGCCAGCGTCGTGCACGAGCGCATCAAGATGTTTGCGGGCGCGTGGCCCGACCTGTGGGCGTCGTTCTCGCAGCGGTTCGCCGACTGGTTGCCCGATGGTGCGATCGCGGCCGGTCAACAGATCAGGGATCACTACTGGGATCTGATGTGCACGCTGGGCGATCGACCATGGACGCTGATCCATCAGGACTTCCGCTGCGACAACCTGTTCTTCGGTGCGGCAACCGGTGATCCGGCGGTGGTCGTCATCGACTGGCAGTCCATCGGCCGCGGTCCGGGTTCGTACGATCTGGCCTACCTGTTGGCGGGCAGCCTGACCATCGACGATCGTCGTGACGGCGAAGAGCGTCTGGTGCGGCGCTACCACCAACGACTCGTCGATGGCGGCGTCAGCGGCTACAGCTTCGACGAACTGTGGGCCGATTACCGCCTGTCGCACATGGTGAACGTCTCGGTTCCGGTGTTGACCGGCGGCACCATGGATCTGGCCAACGAGCGAGGTCGGCGCCTGATCGGCACCTTGGGCCAGCGCCACTTCGCCGCCGTGCTGGACCTGCAGTCGGTCGACCTGATCGGCTGAGACTGCGGCGGCGACACGTCATCAAGGCACACGTCATCAACAGACACGTCATCAACAGACACGGAGATGCAGGCAATGTTCGATTTCTCGGGGAAGACCGTGCTGATCACCGGAGCGTCCTACGGGTTGGGTGAGGGCTTTGCCCACGCCTTTGCCGCGGCTGGCGCCGAGCTGATCCTGACATCACGTTCGGCCAATCTGCTGGAGCAGGTGGCTGCTGTCTGTCGCGACAAGGGATCGCCGAAGGTCACGGTGGTCGCCGGCGATGTGTCGGTCGAAGCCGACGTCGCCGCGGTAGTAGATGCGGGTATCAGCGCGCATGGCGCGATCGATGTGCTGATCAACAACGCGGGGGTCAGCGATCTGCGCGGCATGGCCCCCGAACAGTTCGACATGCAGACATGGAACTGGATCATCTCGGTCGACCTGAACGGCGCGTTCATGTTGATGCGCGATGTCGGCCGACACATGTTGGGAAGAGGCAGCGGCTCCATCGTCAACATCTGCTCGATCATGGGGCACGGCGCCAACGAATTGAACGTCATCGCCTACACCGCTGCAAAGGGAGCGTTGCGCAACCTGACGCTGCAACTGGGCTGCGAGTGGGCCGACCGCGGCGTGTGCGTGAACTCGGTGTCGCCAGGCTTCATCATCACCGAGATGGTGCGTCCTGCGTTGGAGGGCATGGGCATGGACAAGTGGATTGCCAGCCGCACACCCATGCGTCGCATCGGCGAACTGGACGAGATCGTCGGGCCGGTGCTCTTCCTGGCATCAGACGCTGCCAGTTACATCACCGGTCACGACTTGTGCGTCGATGGGGGTACCAACGCATCGAACGGGTACTTCCAGATCCCGCCAATCCACCACGAGTGGAACGCCCAGACTGCGCCAAGGATCGGAGCCGGCTACGCCGGCATCCAACCGAGGCCCGACTGGTACCAGGCCATGCACGCGGGCATCCCCGGCATCCACTACCCGCCGCCCGAGACCTGAGCGGCGGCAATCACTGGCAGGAACTGCTGAGGCACATCCAGCCATGACTCGGGCGAGGCGATGCCCGACCAGAAGTTGTGCTCGATGATGATCTCGTCGAAGCCGGCGGCGGTGGCATCCGCTGCCTCGGTCGCCAATCGCGAAACGACATCGCCGTCGGGCGTGGGCGCGTGCGGATACTGGGCGAACACACGATGGTGCATCGTGAGAGGTGGCAGGCCGTCAGGTCGGTCGGCGTTCATCGCGTCCAGCGTGGCCTTGGCCCTGGCGACCGGCAGCCCGGCCGGGTTCCATCCATCGAAAACCCGCCGAGTGCGGTCAAGGCCCGCCGCGCTCCACATGCCCGAGATCAACGGTGGACGCGGACGCTGCACCGGCTTCGGTCGCATGATCGACGGTGAGATGGTGAAGAACGGTCCGTCGTGTTGAACCGGATCGTCGGCCCAACACGCCAGCAGCGCGTCGATGAAGTCGTCCATGCGGGCACCACGCGTGGTGATGTCGGTACCCGACTGGTCGTGCTCTTCGGCCGACCAACCCACGCCCAAGCCCACCACCAACCGGCCCGCCGCCAGATGATCGATGGTGCTGAGGCGCTGCGCCAGCGGCGCCGGCCAGTGATTGCCGGCCACCAGGATGGAGGTGCCCAGCGTGACGCGATCGGTCCACACCGCAGCTGCGGCCAGCAGTTCCAGCGGGGCGAACACACTTTGATACTGCGCAGGGATGGGGGCGCCGTCTCGGCCGCCGTAGCCGCGGCGCGGGGCCAGTGGCCACAGGAAGTGGTCTTGTACCCAAAGGCTGTCGTACCCCAGTTGCTCGGCGCGAACGGCAAAGTCGCGAACGACCTCGATGGTCAACCCATCGCCCAGTTGCGGCAGGCACAGACCGACCCTCATCTGTAGGTCACCCAGC
>JANNFQ010000640.1:0-2731 GCA_031380045.1 Acidimicrobiaceae bacterium | reverse complement strand
CTTCGGTGAGCTCCAGCGGGAAGCCGTAGGTGTCGTGCAGCATGAACGCCATCGACCCCGGCAGCTGCGTGGGGTTGGTGACCAACTCGTCTTCCAGGATCGACAGCCCGGTCTTCAGTGTCTGCCGGAAACGCTCTTCCTCCCGAGTGAGGACACCCACGATGAAGTCGCGATTCTTGGCCACGTCGGGATAGGCGTTGCCCATGACGTCGATGGCCGTCTCGACCAGCGACGGCATGACCAGCTTCTCGGTACCCAACAGATAGGCGTGGCGTACCGCGCGCCGGATGATTCGGCGCAGCACGTAGCCGCGCCCTTCGTTGCTGGGAAACACGCCGTCGTTGACCAGCATGGTGCTGCTGCGGGCGTGCTCGGCCAGCACGCGCATGCTGAAGCTGATCCGGTCGTCGTAGTCGCCCGGGGTGTACGTACGGCCGCTGACGCTGCACGCCTGATCGATGAGCGGCTGCATCAGGTCGGTTTCCCACACGGCATCGACGCCCTGCAGCAAGCACAGCATGCGTTCGAGCCCGGCACCGGTATCGATGGAGGGCTTCGGCAACAGCGTGCGGCTGCCGTCGGGTGCCTGGTTGTACTGCATGAAAACCAGGTTCCAGAACTCCATGAACCGGTCGCCGTGCGGATCGTGCAACGGACCGCCGTCGGGGCCGAACGACGGTCCGCGGTCGATGTGGATCTCGCTGCACGGGCCACAAGGGCCGGTCTCGCCCATCTGCCAGAAGTTGTCCTTGTCGCCCAGCCGTTGGATGCGATCCATCGGCACACCGACCTGCTCGTGCCAGATGGCCTCGGCCTCGTCGTCACTCTCGTGCACGGTGATCCACAGCCGGTCGCCATCGAAGCCGAACTGCTCGGTGACCAGCTCCCAGCTCCACGGAATGATCTCGGACTTGAAGTAGTCGCCGAAACTGAAGTTGCCGAGCATCTCGAAGAACACCAGGTGCCGCTTGGTACGGCCGACGTCGTCGAGGTCGTTGTGCTTGCCGCCGGCGCGGGCGCACTTCTGCGAGCTGACAGCACGCTTGAACGGCGGCGTTTCATCGCCCACGAAGTAGGGCTTGAACGGCACCATGCCTGCCACCGTGAACAGCACCGTCGGATCGTGCGGGATCAGACTGGCCGACGGAACGACCTGATGGCCGCGCTCGGCGAAGAAGCCGGTGAACGCGTTGCGCAGATCGTCGGCGGTGCGGGGAGGTTGCTTCGACATGGTGCATCGGAGCCTACCGAGCCCTACATTCGCTCCTGTGTCTGTTTCCTCTCGCCGCGACACTGCCCGCAAGGCTGCCCCAGATCCCGCCCGAGATGCAGCGCCAGCCGCAGCACCAGATCCCGGGCTCGACCCGCACGAGTGGGTGAGCTTCGATGATCGCACCGAACGACGCACGTGGGTGTTCGACGCCACGTTCATGCGCTCGAACTGGAGCTGCATCTTCGGCAACGGTTGCAAGGGCGTCCTCGATGCCGACGCCAGCGAGATGGCCCAGGGTTGCTGCAGCTACGGCGCCCACTTCGTCGATGACGACGATGTGCAAACGGTCGTTCGCGCCGTTGTGCGATTGACCCCCCAGGTCTGGCAGTTCCACAAGAAGGGTCGCAAGGGCGGGTTCCTCGAGCCCGGCGAAGACAACGACACGGTGACCCGGTTGGTCGACGACGCGTGCATCTTCCTGAACCGGCCCGACTTCCCGGGCGGCCCCGGATGCGCGCTGCACCGCGCTGCACTCGATGCGGGCGAGCGACCGATGGACTGGAAGCCGAACGTGTGCTGGCAACTGCCCCTGCGACTCGAGAACCACACCGACGACAACGGGCACCTGACCTCGACGCTTCGTGAGTGGAAGCGCCGCGACTGGGGCCCCGGCGGCAACGAGTTCCACTGGTGGTGCACCGAGTCGGCCGATGCCTTTGTGGGCAAGGTGCCGGTGTACGACTACCTGCGCGACGAGATCATCGGCATGGTGGGCGACGAGCCGTACCAGCGCATGCGCGAGCTGCTCAGTCGTCCACAGCCCACGCCCCTCCCCCACCCCGCGGTTCGCCGACGTTCCTGAGCGAACGAACACATCGATCGCGCATCGATCGGCTCATTCCGTCAGGCATCGCCTCGTACAACCCGCGTTGCACCCACCGAACACGCCCGAGCGATGCCTGATATCGCAAGACCTCGGCGATCGCCTTGTGTTGTGTTCGTCGAACGGGAGCCGCGCCGGCCGACCGTGCGCTGGCGCTCACGGCGGGGCTGAGCGCATGGCTGCCCAACGCTCGATCGACCTGCTCGATCGTCATCGGGAATCGAGTGACCAGCAGCACTCCGACGATGGCGCGCCGAAGTCGAATCCCACTGATCTCCGTGACGGACGCCGGTTCTTCCATGCACCAATGAGCGACATCGTGACGTGCCGTTCGGAAAACGACGATCGCATTGGATGCCGACGCTGGTCATCGACCGTCGGCACGCCGTCGCGTCACCTTTGTCCGACATGGCTGCACAGACCGACGGGGCGGGTTCCTCGTCGCGTCACCTTTTTCCGACACTAGCTCCGCCGCACACCCAAAGAGATGCGCCATGTCACCCGCTTCTGTCAGTGGCCACCAGAAACTGCCCACTGGTGGCCAACGGATCCTTCGCCACGGTGAACGCTCACCGTGGTGGCTTCGGGGTCCGCCTGCGTCGCGATCGCTGCGCAACCGGCGACAGGGGACGCGC
>JANNFQ010000638.1:0-11274 GCA_031380045.1 Acidimicrobiaceae bacterium | reverse complement strand
ACCACGGCCCCGATCAGCACGACCCCGCAGTCGACCAGATCGAACCTGTCGGCAGTTCACCACCGAAACGGTCGTCAGGCGCCGACAGGTTGGCCAGCCGACCCCTCACCACGGCCCCGATCAGCACGACCCCGCAGTCGACCAGATCGAACCTGTCGGCAGTTCACCACCGAAACGGTCGTCAGGTGCCGACCGGTTGGTCAGCCGGCGATCCCGTCGCACGGGCGAACAGCAGGGCCTGGATCTGGCGGAGACCGGTCAGGTCGTGGACGTCGCCGGGCAGCAGTGGCACCCAGGCGACCGGGGCGGCGGCGCCCACGTCGGACAGCAGTGGATGCAGCTGCGTGCGCTCGGCGGCCGCCGTGGCGTTCAACTCATCGAGGTTCGCCCACAGCTGGGCGTCCACCTTGCGCCGCCGGCCGAGCGGCTTCGGGAAGCTGGGCGTGCTGCGGTTGACGATCAAAGCCGCTACGGCCAGGCCCTGCTCGCCGATCTTCGTGGCGAACCATCGGGCCTCGTCGACGGTGTCCAGCTTGGGCGAGGCCACCAGCACGTACCGGGTGGTCGACGACCGCAGCAGCGTCAGCACATCGTCGGCGCGGCGGCGGAAGCCGGTCTGCATGCCGTCGAAGGCCTGGAAGAAGGCGATGGCGTCGGCCAGGACCTCGCCGCCCACCACCTTGCCGATGGTGCGCAGCAACGGTTGCGCAGCAACGTTCAACACCTTCAGCCCGCGGCGCGTCGGCAACATGAGCAACTTGAACAGCGGATGATCGAGGAAACGGGCCAGGGTGGCCGGGGCATCCAAGAAGTCCAGTGCGTTGCGGGTCGGTGGCGTGTCGACCACCACGACGTCGAACCGTCCGTCGGCGTGCAGCGAATGCAGCCGTTCGGCCGCCATGTACTCCTGCGTGCCGCTGAGGGCCCCGGCGATGTTGCGGTAGAACGAGTTGGCCAAGATCCGTTCGGCCTGCTCGCGGCTGGGGGCGTTGGCGCGAACCAGCCCGTCGAAGGTGGCCCTGGTGTCCAGCATCATCGCCCACAGCTGGCCGGCCCCGGCCCCGTCCCCGGCAAAAGGCGGTTGGAGGTCGATCTGGGTCGGATCGTTGCTGAGGCCGCCGGGCACACCCAGCGCGTCAGCCAGACGTTTGGCCGGGTCGATGGTCACCACCACCACGCGCTTGCCGATCGCCGCCAGCTCGATGCCCAGCACCGCCGCGGTGGTGGTCTTGCCGACCCCACCCGAGCCGCAGCACACGATGACCGATGCGTCGGCCAATGCCGACCGCACGTCGCCCACCCGAACGCCGCCCGTCACGTGAGCGACCCGGCCAGCCGTCTGACGTCCGGCTCGGTCAGGCCAGGCGTGACCACGTGCGGCAACCGGATCTGTTCGATGGCCAGCAGTTCGCCCAGCCGTTCCAGCTCGCGCCGGTGCATGGCCCGACGAGCGCTGCGGAACTCGGCAGCCGCGACCAGCGACGGATGGGCACCATCGGGGATCTCGAGCTCTGGCCCGTCGTCGAAGCCGTTCACCACCACGGGGCCCAACTGCACGCCGACGCGTTCTTCCAGGGCGAACGAGGTTTCGATCAGCTCGTTGATGGGCGTGGTTTCGGGCAGCGTGACCATCACCACCTGGCACCGCGCCGGGTCGCCCAGCATCTCGCGCACCTCTGTGGCCTGGGTGTGGATGGGGCCGGCATGCACCGAGTCCAGCAGGCTGCGTGCCGACATCAGGAAGGTGATCGCATGCCCGGCCGCAGGCCCATCCACGATGATCAGATCGTGGTCGCCGATGCGCTCGAGCTGCTTCAGTTTCCCCAGCACCACGATGTCGTCGATACCGGGCGCCGCGGTCGAGACGACCTCGATGACACCACTGCTGGCCAGGCGCTTTGCCACCCTGCGCAGGCCGTGATCGTTCAGGTACTCGGCCAGCGCGGCCGACGCCGAGAGGGCCAGCACGGTGATGTCGTCGCCGACCAGCGTGCGCAACGCGGGCTTGCCATCGAGCTCGACCACCAGCACCCGAAGTCCGGATTCGGTTGCTGCTCGCGCCAGAACAGCCGTTACCGTTGTCTTCCCCACACCGCCCTTGCCGGCCACGATGACCAGCCTGGTGGTGCGGAGGAACTCTTGTGGATCCAGGCGCTTCGGAGGCACTTGTGCGCAGACTACTCACGGCCGTTCTGGCCGCACCCCTTGTGGCTGCCGCGGCACTGTCGCTGTCGGGCACCGCAGGGGCCGGCGCACCACCCGAGTCGTCAGCCGACCAGACCGTCGCGACCGACGCCGCCGGCACGGTCACGACCGACGCGCCAGATCCTGTCACCGATGCGAGCCTGACGCCGGTCGACGTGCTGCAGGTGACGGGTCTGTTCGACGGGGTGGTGGTCGACGCCATCGATCAGGCCATCGCCCGTGCCCAGAACGACGGTTCGCAGGCGCTCGTCCTGCAGGTCAACTCGGGTGGGGCCGTCGTCTCGAACGAGGCGATGCGCCAACTGGTGCAGCGCGTTGCCGATGCACCCGTCGCCATCGGCATCTGGGTCGGCCCGGCCAAGAGCGCACGGCTGTACGGCACGCCGGCACAGCTGATGGGTGTCGCCGACGTGACCGCGATGGTCAGCGGCAGCCGCATCGGCTACACCGGCGATCTGTTCGACGGCGTCGACTTCGGTGCGTTGGCCGGCGACCAGCTGCACGGCGGTTCGCTCAGCTTCCAAGAGGCGCGCACCTTGAACGCACTGCGCCTGGAGACGCCCGACATCGGCGTGCCGACCATCCGCAACATGGTGTTGGCCATGGACGGCGTGGCGACCGACACCGGATTGCTGAACACCGCCAGCGAGGGCGTCAACGACGAGGGCGGGGCCGAGCTCAGCCTCACCCTGGTGAAGTTCTCGAAGCTGGGTCTGCTGGACCAGTTGATGCACACCGTGGCCAGCCCTCCGGTGGCCTACCTCATGCTGCTCATCGGCCTGGCGCTGCTGATCTTCGAGTTCTTCACCGCCGGCGTCGGCGTCGCCGGTGTGGTCGGTGCGGCGTGCGCATTCTTCGGCTGCTACGGCCTGGCCGAGCTACCCGCCCGCGGCTGGGCGGTGGCGGTGGTGGTGCTGGCGATGCTGGCGTTCGCCATCGATGTGCAGGTGGGCATTCCGCGCCTCTGGACGGGTGTGGGCATCGTGCTGGTCATCATCGGCAGCTGGTTCATGTTCGCCCCGCTGCCCGGCACCTCGCTGCGCGTGGGGTGGATCACGCTGGTGGTCGGCGTCGGCGGCATCATGCTGACCTTCATCGTCGGCATGCCGTCGATGGTGCGCACCAGATTCGCCACGCCCACCATCGGCCGAGAGTGGATGATCGGCGAACTGGGCAGCGCCGTCACAGCGGTTGATCCCGAGGGGCTGGTCACCGTGGCCAACGCGCGTTGGCGGGCACGCACCAACCGGGCGACGCCGTTGCAGGTGGGCGACGCCGTGCGCGTGGTCGCCATCGATGGCGTCACGCTGGAGGTCGAGCCGCCAGAGGGCGGGGCCCGCGACTATCGCGAGCGCCGGCCGTCGGGCGCAGATGCCGGTGTCGACCAGATTGCCGACGACCTGGTGCAACAACCCGCCGGCAGCGAAAAGACCTGATCCCCAACCCGGAGAAGGGGCACATGGCGCTACGCCGAGCGGACGAGCACGGGTTCCGGCAGGCCAGAGACGCCCAGACGGCCAAGACGAATGGCTGCTCCGAGCCGCCTGTCGAGGCGAGAGTGCGGCAGTCTTCTCTCCCGACCCTCTGTTGAACCGAAAGAAGTACGTCTCGCCCGTGAGCGCCTCGCCAAGTCGATCTGCCACCAGTGCGCCGTCGCGAGTGAATGCCTCGGTTACGCTCACCAGACCCGCGAACCACACGGAGTCTGGGGTGGCCTCAACGAGTTCCAGCGGCGGCACATCGTCCAGAGTGATCGCGGTCGACAAACGTACCTGGGTGCAGGGACGCCCTGCCGGTTACAGCGTCGCAGGTCAGGGCATGCCGGTGATCCTGCTACACGGGTGGGCGCTGGCCCAGCACACGTATCGCAGCGTGGTCGAGCGCATTGCCTCGCAGGGTTGCCGGGTGATCGCACCATCCATGCCTGGCTTCGGCGGCACCCACGACCTGCCGGCATCGTCGTTCTCGCTGGGCGGGTATGCAGCGTGGGTCGACGATCTGTTGACAGCGCTCGAGATCGACGAGCCGGCCGTGGTGGTCGGGCACTCGTTCGGTGGTGGTGTGGCCATCAGGTTGGCCCACGATCATCCCGAACGCGTGCGCTCGCTGGTGCTGGTGAACTCGGTGGGCGGTTCGGCCTGGAAGCGCGGCACCAAGCTCAGGTCCATCGCCGAACGCCCGCTGTGGGACTGGGGGCTGCACTTCCCCAGCGACGTGTGGCCCATCCGTCAGGCCACTCGCGTGCTACCAGTCATCGCCGAAGATCTGTTGCCCAACCTGGTTCGCCATCCGTTGGCCATCGTGAAGGTGGCCAACCTGGCCCGTCGCGCCGACCTGCGCGTCGAGCTCGAAGCGCTGCGCGATCGCGGCCTGTCGATCTCCATCATCTGGGCCACCCGCGACGGCATCATCCCGCGGGAATCGTTCGAGGCGCTGTGCGTCGCGTCGGGTGTCGAGGGCACCGTGGTCGAGGGCAGCCACAGTTGGCTGCTGGCCGATCCGGCTCAATTCGGCGAGGTCATCACCAATGACATGAACGTTGCCAAGGCCGCCCGCGATCTGGAGGCGGCCACACCTCCTGATCGGCGCAAGGGCATCAGGCGGGTGCAGTCGCTGCGCCGCCGGAAAGCCGTGGACCTGCGATCCGCAGATCGCCGCGACGACGGGTGATGCCGCGAGCGTCCAGCTCGGTGGCCAACGGCACCGCGAACTTGCGCGACACACCCAACGCCTCGCGCAGCTGCGACATCGTGAAGCCGTCGGGCGATGTGGCCAATACCGTCGCGACCACCTGTGCGGCTGCGTCGATTGCATCGGCGTGGAAGTACAGGCCGTCGCGTTCGAACAGCAGGCCGCGGCGCACCAGCTGCCGCAGTGTGGCCTGATCGGCACCCGTCGGCTCGGGGGGCGCGGTGCCGCCCAGCCGCAACAGTTCCAACACGGGGTGGGTCGCCAATTCGTCGCGCACGGCCGCTGTACGGGCATGCCCGCTGACCACTTCGATGTCGTCGATCGTGGCCAGCACCGCGCGTTCGTGATCATCGAACGCGGCCAAATCCACACCCAATGCTCCGGCCGCGGCGACGCGTGTTCGCACCGCGGCAACTGCGGTTTCCAGTGCCGCCGTGCTGACGACCCAACGGTCGATCGTCGGTGGCACGCGTTCACCGGTCAGCGCCGCCAGATCGTCGATGTCGATCCATCCGCGCTCGGCGACGACACGGTCGATGCTGCGGTCGGGTCGCGCCTTCGAGGCGGGCAACACGGGGGCCACGTCCAGCACGCTGCCGCCGCCCACCGTCTCGTTGCGACCCGACTCGCGCAGCACGTACCGGTCGCCGGGCACGAGCGGCAGTTCCCGGTCTAGGTGCAGGCGCACCAGTCCGCTGGCGCCCGGGGCGATGGTGTCTGGCCCCAAGATGCGCACCTTCACAGGCCACTCGCCGGAACCGATGTAGGCCTGGTACGCGCCCCGCCGCGACACGTCGTGACCCAACGAGGCCAGCACATCGAGTGTCGCGTCGAACCGTCGTGTCGGCCGCCACTGTGCGGCGGTGATCACTGCGTCGCCACGCTGGATCAGGTGGTGATCGATGCCGCCGAGGTTGAGGGCGGCGCGCGATCCGGGCTGGATGTGGTCGACCGCGTGGCCGTGCTGCTGGATGGAGCGGATGCGGCCGGAGCGGCCTGCGGGCAACACGTCCACTCGTTGGTCGGTGTGCAGCGATCCTCCCGTCAACGTGCCGGTGACCACCGTTCCACTGCCCTTCGCGGCGAAGACCCGGTCGATCCACAGCCGCGGCCGGCCGCGGTCGGCCGCGGCTGTTGTGCGCTCAATCAGCGCGTCCAGGTGGCCTCGCAGATAGTCCAGGCCGGTGCCGGCGGTTGCGCTGTCGGGCACGATCGGGGCACCCTCCAAGAACGTGCCGGCCACGCGGTCGGCGATGTCGAGCGCCTGCAGTTCGCTCCACTCGTCGTCGACCAGATCCACCTTGGTCAGCGCGATGACGCCATCGGTCAGACCCAGCAGTTGCAGGATGCGCAGGTGCTCTTCGCTCTGCGGCTTCCACCCTTCGGTTGCCGCCACGATGAACACGCATGCGTCGATGCCGCCGACCCCGGCCAACATGTTGCGCAGGAAGCGCACGTGCCCCGGCACGTCGATGAAGCTGATCGTCGCGCCAGAGGGCAGTGTCGTGTGGGCGAATCCGAGGTCGATGGTCAGGCCGCGCTGCTTCTCTTCGGCGAACCGATCGGGGTCGGTTCCGGTCAGCGCCAACACCAACGACGACTTGCCGTGATCAACGTGCCCGGCCGTGCTGATGACGCGACTGGCGGTGCTCACGACACGACGGGCGACACGACGAGCGCCAAGGTCGCGACCAGATGCGGATCGTCGGCTGGGTCGACCGTCCGCAGATCCAGGTAGGTCACGCCGTCGCGGGCACGAGCGATGATCGGTGGGGTCGCCGCGCGCAAGGCGGCAACATGATCGCCGGTCAGTGCGACGCCGTAGCTGGGCATGGTGGCGCCGGGGGCCGACCCTGCGCCTGGCAGCGCTTCGGTGGCCACGGCGCGGGCCGCGGGATGCTGCGCGGCGATGGCCTCGGCGCGGGCCTGCAGGCTGGCGACCGGTGTGGCCACCATGCGCCAGAACGGGATGTCGGTCGCCGCGGTGCGGCGCAGGTACGCCAACGCCGTGCTTTGCAGTGCGGCCAGCACCAAACCGCCCGGGCGCAGTGCGCGGGCCAGTGGGTGACGCGCGCACTGCTCGATCAGATCAGCGCGGCCGACGATGATGCCGGCCTGCGGCCCGCCCAGCAGCTTGTCTCCGCTGAAGGTCACCACGTCGGCTCCGGCGCGGATGGCCTGCAGCGCGGCCGGCTCGTCGGCCAGCCACGCCGGCGGCGGGCCGCCCAACCATGGGCATGTGGCGTCGATCAGACCACTGCCGATGTCGGCCACCACGGTCGTGCCCAACGTCGCCAGCTCGGCGATGGATGTGTCCTGCACAAACCCCTCGACGCGGTAGTTGCTGGGATGCACCTTCAGCACCATCGCCACATCGGCTTTCGCTCGCCCGATGGCGCGCCGATAGTCGGCAAGGCGGGTCCGGTTGGTCGTGCCGACGTCGACCAGTGTGGCGTTCGACTGCTCGATGACTTCTGGCACGCGGAAGCTGCCGCCGATCTCCACGCTCTCGCCGCGGCTGACCACCACCTGCCGACCTGCGGCCAGTGCTGCGGTCACCAGCAGCACCGCTGCGGCGTTGTTGTTCACGACCATCGCAGCCTGGGCATCGCACAACCGTGCGAACAGCTGACCGACGGCTCGCTGGCGTGATCCACGCTCGCCGGTCAACAGGTCGAACTCCACGTTCTGGGCGTGCGCGGCCTGGGTCACGGCAACCGGTGCGCGCCCGAGGTTGGTGTGCAGCAACACGCCGGTTGCGTTGATCACCGGTGTCAGCAGCGTGCGGCGGAACGTGTCGGCTGCGGCCGCGGCAGCATCGGGATGGCCGTCGGCGATGGCCTGGCGGGCGATGTCGACACAGATGGCATGGGGCAAACCCGAGCCACTCAGCGAGCGTGCCAAGCGGTCGACGCTGGGTGGGCGCGACACGGCGCTCGTGCCGGTGCCGGTGTTGGCGCCGGCACTGACGCCGATAGTGGCGGCGGTGTTGGCGCCGGTAGTGGCGGCGGTGTTGGCAACCCCGTGGGGCTCGGTTGGATCGGGGCGCGCCATCGAGATCGAGCGTAGGCTGCCCCGGCCATGGTGCCTGTGTCGATCGTCCGCCTCGACCCCGATCTGCCCCTGCCCAGCTACGCACATCAGGGTGATGCCGGACTCGATCTCCGTGCCCGAGAGGCAGTGGTGATCGCGCCGGGGGGTGGTCGTGCGCTGGTGCCCACGGGCATCGCCATCGCCATCCCGCTGGGCTACGCAGGCTTCGTGCTGCCCCGCAGCGGCAATGCGTTGAAGCACGGCATCGGCGTGGTCAACGCGCCGGGTCTGATCGACAGCGCGTATCGCGGCGAGATCAAAGTGGTGCTGCTGAACACCGATCCCGACACAGAGTTCCATGTGCAGCGCGGCGACCGCATCGCCCAAGTGGTGGTGCAGCGAGTCGAAGAAGTGCAGTGGACCGAGGTCGCCGAGCTCGACGGGCTGGACCGCGGCGGCGGCTTCGGCCATTCGGGCACGGCCTGACCCGTCACCTCGCCAGAACCCCTACGTCACCGTTGTGCGCGCTTGGCCCTCATCGCGTTGACAGTTCGTAGTGGCGCGGTGATGCGCCACGACCGCG
Organism: Acidimicrobiaceae bacterium; assembly: GCA_031380045.1. Classification (GTDB taxonomy): domain Bacteria; phylum Actinomycetota; class Acidimicrobiia; order Acidimicrobiales; family Ilumatobacteraceae; genus VFMC01. Next base: position 2,762 of record JANNFQ010000638.1, on the reverse strand, counting down.
TGCGCTGCATGGCGGCCAACTGGTCTTGCGCCGCAGCGAGTTGCCGTTGTGCTGCGGCCAGTTCGTTACGAACCGACGCGGCCTCGGCAGCGCGCCGTTCTTCGACGCCACCCTGGTGTGCCTGAGCACTGGTCGTCGCTTCCTGGCGAGTGGTGGCGCGCAGCCTGGCGAAGAACTCGCCGTTGACCGAGTCGCTGCACGACTCGAGACAGAACGAGATCAGCTCCAGTCGCTGCATGCCCGAGATCACTCGTGCGAACGATCGTGGCGTGAACACCCAGCAGTGCACGTCCAGGTAGTCGCCCGTGGTCGCCGACACGGTGGCCTGTTCGATGGCCTCCTGTTCGGTGTGCACGTTGCTGAGCTCGTCGAACGGCGGCTGTTCACTGAACGCAATCACACCGTGCCACGACACTGCGCTGGAGTAGTGGTCGAACACCTGTCGCGCTGTGGGTACACGTGCGCCCGTCAGATGGGCGTGCACCACATCGGCCAGCACGGTCGGCGAGCGCAGCGCGTCGAAGCAGCAGCGATGGTCGGGCACCGCCAACGTCAGCACCCCACCTTCAGCCAGCACGCCGTGCAGATCGTCCAGCCACGCGACCAGGTCGGGCACGTGCTCGATGACGTGTGACGCGACGATGTAGTCGAACGGAGCGTCGGCGGCCACAGCCTGCTGAACCGAGCCGTCGCCGACTGCGTAGTCGATGTCGACGATGGCGTCCACGTCGAAACCGGCGTGCGACCGGTAGCGGGCGCGCAGCGTCTCGGTGTCGACGTGATCCAGGTAACGAATGTTGCCTTGGTCGCGGCGCACGACCGGATTGACCAGCGGACCCAGTTCGAGGCCTTTCGACGACGACAGATCCACGGTGGTCAACAGCATCTCGGTGCGGTCGGCCATCCGCAGACCCTACTGGGCCGGACCCCGTTCGGCTGAGGGGGTGATGATCGCATGTCTGCTCCTGCCAGCGAGTTATGCGGTGCGGCGGCGAACAGCTCGGAACATCTACCGATCTGCACCCACTGGCGCTGCTCGTCGAACCGCTTCAGCCGGCGAGTCGACGTCGCACCTCCGCGACGTCGGCGGCGAGCCGCTCGGCCAGTGCGCGACCATCGAGCTTTGCGACTGCCGCTCGCTGACCGACTGCCTCGGCGAGGAGCTCGCGTACGAGATGCGACAGCGTGAGGCCACGTTCGAATGCCATGGCGTCGAGCCCGGTAGCCAGTTCGCCGGTGAGACGGACCGAGAGGTCTCGGTCCTGGCCGGCCATGGCCCCGGGCGTGTAGTCGATGGTCTGGCCGGTCTGCTCCTCGAGCCACTGGATCGCCTTGGGCTTCGCCATCATTGGCCTCCACTCTGTCGTTCGATTGCGTGCGTGATGGTGACAGCGATGTCGACGGCGAACGAACGGTTGGGATCCACCTGACCCGTCCCGGCGATGAGTGCACGAAGGTTGATGAAGATCCGTTCGACGTCGCTCACTCTGCCCGGCGTGGACGCTGACGGACGGTTCGTGAAGCGGCAGCTCGTGTCAACAGCTCACGGAGCGCCGGGTTCTGGTCGTACCCTGAGTTGCGCCTCGGTCACCACTCGTGCAGGAAGCAGCAGGATGCTGCCATCGGCGTTCTCCCGAACCACGAACATCTCACGCGGATGCCCAGGGAGTACGATTCGGCTGCGGTCGTCGGTTTCAATCACCGTCATGACCGATACTGCACCAACCCTCCGCAAGTGGGCAAGTGGGATCGGGGTGCATCGTCACCGAGCACCGAACATCTACAGATCGGTGCTACTCGTCCGGGCGCCTCGAGTCGCGCCATCGACGCAGCGAGGCGAACAACCCACTTGTCGCAACCGCACATGGGACGGTGGAAGTAGTCGGAGCGGCAGGCCCGGCAGCGATGATGCCTGCACCTGCGCGCAGGTTGGGCCGGCCGCAATTCATTGCCGCGGATTCGTGGTCGTGGATGGTCTTACAGTTGATGGAAGTGGCCGGGCGAGCACCTGAGCGTGATGGGTTCGCGGCTCTTGTCGTTCGGGTGAAGCCGCGGTTGCTGCAGGCGTTGATCGCAACGTATGGGCCGGTGGACGGGCGTGAGGCGTGCGTCGACGCTCTGAGTTGGGCGTGGGAGCACTGGGACCGCCGTGTCGACGTTCAGCACCCGGTGGGTTACCTCTACCGAGTCGGGCAGTCGGCGACCCGCCACTTCCTGCCCAAACCGGTGCCAGCGCAGCTGACCGCCATTCTTGCGAACGACTTTCCAGAGATCGAACCGAGGCTGTTGCCGGCGCTGTCACGGCTGCCGGAACAGCAGCGGATCGTGGTCGTGTTGGTGTACGGCTATGGCTGGCGTCAGGCGGAGGTGGCGAGGCTGTTGGAGATCAACCCGTCGACGGTCCGTGACTACTTGAGCCGGGCATTGGAACGGTTACGACGTGAACTGGAGGTCAGCGATGCCCACCGACATGCGTGAGCAGATCAGACAACTCACCGCCGCATTCGACGCGTTCGTTTCCGACGTGACCGTCGACGAGGTCATCGGGCGAGTTGAACAACCGTCGGCGGTCGACGAGCTCGCCGTGCGGCGACCAGCATCATCGCGGCACACGAGCCAGATCGGCTGGCCACGACGTGGCCTGACGGTAGCTGCCGTTGCCTTGGTCGTTGGATTGGTCGCTGCACTGATGTCTCTCGACCCGAGTGGTTCGGACACAGCCAGCGAGCCCTCCCTCCCGGTGGCGACTGCCGGCTCGGCAC
>JANNFQ010000602.1:0-4547 GCA_031380045.1 Acidimicrobiaceae bacterium | reverse complement strand
TTCGGTCAGGGCGATGTCGGACTTGCTGGGGAAGGCCCCGCCGCCGGTCTTGTAGAGGTGGATGATGTCGGGCGTGTTGCGGGCGACCGCCTCGTACTCCGACAGGCCGCGCACCAGGTCGTACGTTCCGTCCTTCGCCGGAGTCGATGAACCCAACCAGGTCCCACACGAGGGCACGAGCCGGTTCGAAACCGCACATGTCGGTGTCGGCACGGTCGTCGTGGTGGTTGACGTCGTGGTCGGCACCGTCGTGGTCGAGGTGGTCGACGTGGTCGAGGTGGATGTCGATGTGGTGGATGTGGTGGCCGGCACGGTCGTGGTCGTGGTGGTCGTCGGCACGGTCGAGGTCGTGGGTGGCACGGAGGTCGTGGGTGGCACGGTGGTCGTGGTGGTCGTGACCGGCGGCTGGGCCGGACTGACGATCGAGAAGCCCTCGATGTCACTGTTGTCGGGTGAGCGCTGTGTGTCGGCACTGCCCCACGGGCAGGTTGTATCCCGAGGCGCACACCAACCGCTGTCGGGGTCGTTGAGCACACTGGTCATCCGCAGGCCCACCTGGTTCGGGTACGGGCCATCAACTGGCACGGTGTTGGTGCGAGCATCGCGGCGAATCGACAATGTCAGGGTCAGTTCGGCGCTGGCAGCGGCGGCGAGGTTGCCGTGCATCGTGAACGGCACCCGGCGGGTGTTGCGTTCCATCGACCCCAGCGTCAGTCGTCCCAGGTCAGGGCCGGGCAGTTCGCCGGGGGTCAACGAGTCGATCCATGCTGCCGCGGGCAGTTGCAGGTAGCCCGAGGGGTCGATCAATCGCGTGGTGCCCTCATTGAAGATCTGCAGCAGGAATTGGGGAGCATCGGCCACCAGGCATGCCCTGTCGTCGGCGGCCGTTCGTGCACAATCGGCGTAGGTCGGCGTGATCCACGAGATTCGTGCGGCGATGTCCACTGTGTTGTACGGGACCGGCACCGGCGGGGCCGGATACCCGCCGCGCCAGTCGGGAAGCAGCCCCAGGTTCAGGGTCGCCCCAGCGCTTGCGTCCACGTTGCGGGCCTCGATGGCCTGCTCAGTGACACTGAAGTGCTGATCGCTGCCTGGTCCGGGTAAGCACTCGATCCCACCGCACTGCGAGCGATACCAACCGGTCGAGACACGGACATCCACCGGACCCCACGCATGGATCGACCACGCTCCAGAGGCGTCGGATCGCGAGGTGGTCGCACCCGTCGAGATGACCACGCCCGGGACGCCCGGTTCGCTGAAGTCGCGGATGCCATCGTTGTCGAGGTCGCGGTAGACCGTTCCGGAGATCAGTCCGCTCCCCGCACTGACGGGTGGCGGCGAGGCAACGCCGATGCCAGCGAAAAGCAACATGCCGGTCGCCAGGCCAGCGGTCACCCGGCGTCCTCGTCGTGTCGTTGTACCGCGGCGACTTGCGGTCAGACGCGCCTGAACAGGGGGATGGAAAGCCATGAGAGGTCCTCTTTGGTGCCGTGTTGGGTGTGACATCGGCGCCGGAACGAGATCAGAACCCGGAAGAGATCAGTACAGGGTTCGCAGTGCCTTCACCTCAGTTGTCGGGCCTGTGCCGGGGCGCTTGATCGGAACGGACGGAATGCCCAGTGCATCGATGCACATCAGCCAGGAGTTGCCGTTACGGCGGCCGGGCCGGTAGCGTTGCCAGGTCAATTTGCGTCCGGGTGCGCCCCTCGTCGTCCATACGTCGAGGGGGACCACACGGCAACAACTCAACTCGGTGCTCCGCCGGTCGTCAGACCAGCGGAGCACTTGCGTGAAGCGGCCACCTCGGCGCCCGTCGTTCGGGTGACTGTGGTCCGTGAAGCGGCGCCGGTTTCCCGGTGCCACCAGGTGAATCACCCGGTCCCAACCCGGGTCTGACGGAAAAGGCTGCCGATATGGCACTGAAAGCGATCGTTGGCGAGAAAGTCGCCATGAGCCAGGTGTGGGTGAACGACAAAGTCGTGCCCGTCACTGTGCTGCGCGTCGAGCCCGCCCGCATCGTCCAGGTGAAGACCTCGGAGCGCGACGGTTACACCGCGCTGCAGGTCACCTATGGACACCGTGATGCGAAGAAGCTCAGCAAGCCGCAGGCCGGGCACTTCGCCGCTGCCGGTGTTGCGCCGGGGCGACGCGTCGTCGAGTTGCGGCTCGACTCGGTCGACGGGTTCGAAGTCGGCCAGGAGATCACGGTGGATACCCTCGTGCAGGGCGAGAAGGTCGACGTGACCGCAGTCAGCCGGGGCAAGGGCTTTGCCGGTGGCATGAAGCGTCACAACTTCAAGGGCCAGGGCGCCAGCCACGGTAACCACAAGCATCACCGTGCACCGGGGTCCATCGGCCAGGCCAGCTTCGCCGGCCGCGTGTTCAAGGGCCTGAAGATGGCCGGACACATGGGCCACGAGCAAGTGACCACCCTGAACCTGGAAGTGGTCGAGGCCGACACCGAGCGCAACTTGCTGCTGGTGAAGGGCTCGGTGCCGGGTCCCAACGGTGGTGTCGTCATCGTCCGCAACGCCGACAAGGGCGCAAAGAAGGGTGGGAAGTGATGGCTTCTCTCACTGTGAAGACCGTGGCCGGCAAGTCCGCCGGCGACGTGCAACTCGCCGACGATGTGTTCGGCATCCAGCCCAACGTTCCCGTGCTGCACCAGGTGGTCACCGCGCAACTGGCCGCTCGTCGTGCCGGCACGCAGAGCACCAAGACCCGCGCCGAAGTCAGCGGTGGCGGCAAGAAGCCGTTCAAGCAGAAGGGCACGGGCAACGCCCGTCAGGGTTCCACCCGTGCACCGCACTTCAGCGGTGGTGGCGTGGCGCTTGGCCCGAAGCCGCGCAAGTACGACCAGCGCACCCCCAAGAAGATGATCAACCTGGCACTGCGCTCGGCGCTGTCCGACCGGGCCGCCGAGGGCAAGGTCATCGTCGTCGATGATTGGGGCTTCGGTGCCCCGAAGACCAAGTCGGCCAAGGCCGCGCTGGCGTCATTGGGCATCGAGGGCAAGGCCCTCGTGGTGGTCGACCGTGACGACGTCAACACCATCAAGAGCTTCCTGAACCTGCGTGAAGTGCAGCTGTGCGAGCGCGCCGAACTGAACGCCTACGACATCTTGTGCAACGAGTACGTCGTCTTCTCGAGGGCCACATTGCCCACGGGGAACGGCAAGGTCGTCGACCCGGTCGCCGATGTCAAGCCGGCCAAGGTTGCCAAGGCCGTGAAGTCGGCCGAGCCGACCGAGGTCTCCGAGGTCTCCAGCGAGCTGCCCGCAGGGGCCGTGGCTGCCACAGAGGACGGAGAGGCCCCCGCCGGTCACGACGTCAAGGGCAACCGTGATTCGGGTTTGTACCACCTGCCCGGCAGCCGGTTCTACAACCAAACCGTCGCCGAGCTCTGGTTCGCCAGCGCCGAGGCGGCCGAGGCCGCAGGCTTCCAGTTGCCTCCCAGCCAACGTGACAACACCGACGCAGCCGAGGACGGAGCCCCGTCATGAAAGATCCCCGCGACATCATCCTCGCCCCCGTCGTGTCCGAGAAGAGCTACGGCCTGATCGAGCAAGGCGTCTACACCTTCCGAGTGCATCCCAGCGCCAGCAAGCCCGAAATCCACGACGCCGTCGAGGCGATCTGGGGCGTGAAGGTGGTCAAGGTCAACACTCTGAACCGGGTCGGCAAGAAGACCCGTCATCGTCGGAGCAACAAGAAGGGATCGAAGCCCGACACCAAGCGGGCCATCGTCACCCTGGCAGCGGGCAACGAGATCCCGCTGTTCGAGAACTGAGGACCAGGTCATGGCCATTCGTTCGCGCAAGCCCACCAGCCCTGGTCGGCGTTTCCAGACCAGCTCCGACTTCTCGGAGATCACCAAGACGACGCCCGAGAAGACGCTGCTGGCACCCACCCACAAGTCGGGTGGACGCAATGTCTACGGTCGCAAGACCGCCCGTCACCGTGGCGGCGGCCACAAGCGCCAGTACCGCCTGATCGACTTCCAGCGGGTCAAGGATGGCGTCACCGCCAAGGTCGCCGCCATCGAGTACGACCCCAACCGCACCTGTCGCATCGCCCTCCTGCATTACGCGGATGGTGAGAAGGCCTACATCCTCGCCCCCAAGGGCCTCGGTGTGGGCGACCACGTGCAGAGCGGCCCGGGTAGCGACGTCAAGCCCGGCAACTCGATGCCGATGCGCTTCATCCCGGTCGGTACCGTCGTCCACAACGTCGAGCTGCGCCCCGGTGGCGGCGGCAAGATGGCCCGTTCGGCCGGCATGGCCGTGCAACTCGTGGCCAAGGACGGTCAGCATGCAACCGTGCGTCTGCCCAGCACCGAGATGCGCCGCGTGCTCATCGACTGCCGCGCAACCGTCGGCGAGGTCGGCAACAGCGAGCACGAACTGATCACGATCGGCAAGGCCGGCCGCAACCGCTGGAAGGGCGTCCGCCCGCAGACCCGTGGTGTTGCCATGAACCCGGTCGACCACCCACTCGGTGGTGGCGAGGGCCGCACGTCCGGCGGCCGCCCGCCCGTGTCGCCGTGGG
>JANNFQ010000671.1:0-8693 GCA_031380045.1 Acidimicrobiaceae bacterium | reverse complement strand
GCAGACGGATCAGGTTGTCGACGGTGCGGATGATCGGGTCGCGGAAGGTGTCGCGCTCGCCTGGCAACAGCAGATCGATGACGCCCAACAGGTCGTCGTTGTCCAGTGCCGCCGTCAGTTGGGTTCCGACCTCGGTTGGTGTGGCCGCACCGCCCGACGTGTCGTTGCCAGTGATCGAGACCACGGCAAATGCTCCGGCGGCCAGCAAGGCGGTGACACCCACCACTGCACCGATGGTCTTGCCGCGCGACCGGCCCGGTGGCGGAGACGACTGCACGTCGATCATCGGCGTCGTGCCGCCGATGCCACCGATGCCTCCGAAGCCCCCCGTGGCGGCGGGCGGAGGCGGCACGGATGGCGGCAAGCTGGGGCCGGTCGGCGCGCTGGGCGGTGCCCACGCGGCGCCTGGCGGTGGCGTCCCGGCGTTGTCGCGAGGGCCGCCCGTCGGTGGGAACGGTGAGCTCATGCATGCGACCCTAGCGGCGGCCGTGGAGGGCAACGGGGCATGTTCAATTCACTTCTGGACCATGCAGACCCTGTGCCACGGGCATAGCGTCCATCACGTGCGCATCACCATCTCCGGTTCATCAGGGCTCATCGGGTCTGCGCTGGTACAGCGCCTCCACGACAGCGGTCACCAGGTGATTCGTCTGGTCCGTGGCACGCCGCAGCCCACGGCCACACCTGGTTCGTCGATCCGATGGGATCCGTCGGCCGACGTGCTGCCCAACGAGGCGATCGAGGGTGTCGATGCCGTCATCAACCTGTCGGGCGCAGGCATCGGCGACCACCGCTGGACCCCGGAGTACAAGACCGAACTGCTGCAGAGCCGCCTGCGCACCACCGGGCTGTTGGCGCGATCCATCGCCGCCGCAACCGCGCCGCCTGCGGTGTTCCTGTCTGGTTCTGCCATCGGCTGGTACGGCGATCGGGGCGACGAGTCGCTGGACGAGACGTCGGCACCTGGCACCGGGTTCCTGGCCGACGTGTGCGTGCAGTGGGAGGCAGCCACAGATCCGGCCCAGTCGTCGCCCGCGCGGATCGTTCATCTCAGAACAGGCATCGTGCTGTCGGGCGCGGGGGGCGCGTTGAAGAAGCAGTTGCCGCTGTTCAAGTTCGGTCTGGGTGGCAAGTTCGGCACGGGGCGGCAGTGGCAGAGCTGGATCTCCATCGACGACTACGTGTCTGCGCTGCAGTTCCTGTTGATCGAACCGTTGTCTGGCGCCGTCAACCTGACCGCCCCTCATCCAGTGACGAACGCCGCGTTCACCGATGTGTTGGGCACCGTGCTGCACCGACCCACGGTGTTGCCGATTCCGTCGTTCGGCCCCAAGTTGCTGCTGGGCGCCGAGCTTGCCCAGGCGCTGCTGTACACCGGCCAGCGCGTGATGCCCGAACGGTTGGTCGCCAGTGGTTTCACATTTGCGCAGCCCGAGCTCGAGGGTGCATTGCGTTCGCTGCTCGGGCGATGAGCCCGACCGACGTCGATGTGATCGTCGTCGGTGCCGGCCTTGCCGGCATCAGCGCAGCGCGAGTGTTGAACGACGCCGGCCGCACGGTGTCGCTGCTCGAGGCCGCCGATGGCATCGGCGGACGGGTTCGCACCGACCGGGTCGACGGCTTCTTGCTGGATCGTGGCTTCCAGGTGCTGCTGACTGCATATCCCGAAGCGCGCCGCCAGTTGCGGTACGAGGCCCTTGATCTGCAGTCGTTCGACCCCGGAGCGCAGGTATGGATCGGCACTCGATTTCACACCGTGGGCGATCCGTTTCGAGCCCCATCCACGGTGATCTCCACGGCCATGGCGCCCATCGGTTCGCTGCGCGACAAGTGGCGCATCGCCGCGCTGCGCAGGCGTTTGCGTTCGGCCGAACCCGCCGACCTGCTGCGTGGGCCAGATCGAAGCACGCTGGACAGCCTGCGCGCCCAATCGTTCTCGGCCATCACCATCGATCGGTTCTTCCGACCGTTGTTCGGCGGCATTCAGCTAGACCCATCGCTGTCCACGTCGTCGCGTATGTTCGACATCATCTTCCGCACGCTTGCCGACGGCGCCTCAGCAGTGCCCGCTGCCGGCATGGCCGCGATCCCCGCTCAGTTGGCCCACCCACTGCCGTCGGGCACCATTCGTCTGGGCACCACCGTGCAGTCCATCGAGGGCACCTCGGTGCGCATGGCGGGCGGCGGCGTGGTACGCGGCCGGGCCGTGGTCGTGGCCACCGACGGGCCCGCGGCGTCGGCGCTGATCGGCTTGCCGGCGGTGGCATCGCACGCGGTCGCCTGCGTCTACTTCGCTGCGCCTGCGGCCCCGTCCAGCCGTCGTTCGGTCTTCCTCGATGGGTCCAACAGCGGCCCTGCGCTGAACGTCGCCATCATGAGCAACGTCGCCCCTACGTATGCACCCGGGGGGCAGCACCTGATCGTGGCGGCCGTGCCGGGTGCTGCACATCAGGACGATCTCGAAGCTGCCACGCTGCATCAGTTGCGCACGTGGTGGGGTCCGCAGGTCGACCAGTGGCGCCATCTGCGCACCTATCGCATCGCCCACGGGCAACCCGATCAATCGCCGCCGTTCCACCCCAAGCAGCGGGTGGCGCTGGGCGGCGGCTTGTTCGTCTGCGGCGATCACCGCGACACTGCCTCCATCCAAGGTGCGCTGTACTCAGGCCATCGCTGCGGTCAGGCCGCGGCCGAGTTCACCGCGTGACCCGCGGCCGGACCGATCATTGCCAGTCCGATCATGGCCAGCCCGATCATGGCCGGCCCGATCATGGCAGAGCAGTGTCGACGGCAGCCCAACGCGCCACTTCGGCGTTCAGGTCCAGCCGTGCCGTGCCGGGTTTGTCAGGCCACGACGCTCGCGGCACGGCCCACATCACCTCGAACTCGATGCCATCGGGGTCTTTGGCGTACAGGCTCTTGCTGACGCCGTGATCGCTCTCGCCCACTAGCGCGCCCGCATCGGCCAGTCGCGTCCGCAGCGCGGCCAGTTCTTCGATGGTGTGCACCTGCCAGGCCAGGTGGTACAGCCCGGGCGAATGCTCGGGAGCCGACGGTTTCGACCCCACGCTGAACAACCCCAGATCGTGGTCGTTGTCAGAGCCGTCGGCGCGCATGAACACTGCTTGGCCGCCCATGTCGACGACCACGTGGAAGTCGAGCACGTCTTGATAGAAAGCTGCCGATGCCGATGCGGCGCGCACCCACAGCACCGCATGATTCAGACGTTTGATCGCCACTTCACGCCCACCCTTCGCTCATTTCGGAAATGATCTCACTTCCGGAGATCGTCTCGTGGTCACCCCACCGGGCGTGGTGTGCCTTCCGTGCCAGACGAGGGCGAGTCCCGACGTTGCGACGGGATCGGGAAGCGCTCGGTGTTCGCCTCGAACTCGTTGCGTGTTCCCCTTCCCCGCTGCCCGGCCAACCAGGGGACTGCGACATCGCAGTTCATGACTTTCGGCCCTGCCGATCCCACGGGTCGCCACGGCAGCATGACCGCGGACGACAAGACTGGGAGCGAGCAATGATGTGGTGGAACGGAAGCTGGACATGGATGTGGATCGCTATGGTGCCGATGATGCTCTTGTTTTGGGCATTGATCGCTGTGGTACTCATGCCCAGGGTACGCAACGGACGCGACCGGCCCGCCTCACCTCGTGAGCGACTCGACGAACGCCTTGCCGCCGGTGAGATCAGCGTGGACGAGCACCGCACCCGGCGATCAGAGCTCGAGCACCGGTCATGATGATGCTGGACAGCGGGCAACAGATGAACGACAGCGGGCAATCCATGGTCGATGCCGGCCAGGCGACGATGGACAGCGGCTCCGGCATGATGGGGAACGGCTAGAGCTGGTGGGACCTTCGGCACTACCTTTGGGGATAGTGCTGGTGTCCGATGGACACATGCGCAAACGGGCGTCTCGACGATCTTCACCTGGCACCATGGGCCGACCGACCGATCTCCTCGACGACCTCGCCCGCCTTGGGACGGTCGTCGCCGTCGTCGCCCATCCTGACGACGAGTCGTTCGGGTTGGGCGCACTCCTCGCCGCCTTCTCCGCGGCAGGGGCCGAGACCCGCGTGGTGTGCTTCACCCACGGTGAGGCCAGCACCCTTGGGACCAGCGCCGAGCTCGGTGTGATCCGCCACAGCGAGCTCCTCGCCGCCGCCGATGTCCTCGGCGTGAAACGGGTCCGGCTTGCCAACTACCCCGACGGCAGGCTCGGCGACGTGTCTCCGACCCTGCTCGACTCCGAGATCGAAGCTGACCTCGCCGACGCAGCTGTGGTCGTGGTCTTCGAACCAGCCGGCGTTACCGGGCACCTCGACCACCGAGCAGCCACAGCCGCCGCGACGCGTGTTGCGGGACGTCACGGGCTCCCAGTGCTGGAGTGGGGCGTGGCAGCCGAGGTTGCCGCGGCGCTCAACGTCGAGCTCGGCACCGCCTTCGTGCCCCTCACCGGAGTCGACGTCGTGGTCGACCGGACCGCGCAGCTCGCTGCGATCAATTGCCACGCGAGCCAGTCGCGTCACAACCCGGTTCTGGTCCGCCGCCTCGCGCTGCAGGGACCGATGGAACGGGTCCGGCTACGCCGAGCCGGACCCGAGTCGCCAGCCGAGCCTACGCTGCCTTGACGAGTTGGACGTCCAACTGGACCTTGACCTTCTCGCCGACCAGCACACCGCCGGCCTCGAGGGCGACGTTGAAGTCCAGACCGAAGTCCTTGCGGTTGATCTCGGTCTCGGCGCTGAAGCCGGCCTTGGTGTTGTTCCACGGATCGACGGCGACGCCGTCGAACTCCAACTCGAACGCCACCGGCTTGGTGACTGCCTTGATGGTCAGATCGCCCTTCAACACGTAGTCGCTGCCATTGGCGACGATGTCGGTGCTGACGAACTTCATGGTCGGGTACTTCTCGGCCTCGAAGAAATCGGCGTTCTGCAGGTGACCGTCGCGACCTTCATCGCCGGTCGTGACCGACGCCATGTCGACCGTGGCTTCTACCTTCGACTTCAACGGATCTTCGGAAACCGTGACTGCGCCGTTGAACGAGGCGAATCGACCGCGCACCTTCGTCACCATCAGGTGGCGGGCGACGAAGCCGACGCTGGAGTGGGCGGCGTCGACGTTCCAAGTTCCGGGGGTGAGTTCGGCGATGTTTGACATGGTGTCTCCTTCAGGTGAAGTGCAGGTTGCCGGCGGGTGCCGGAGCGTTCTGCGTGTCGCGCTTTTCTTGCGATGACAACTATTGTAGAGGCAATCTCTTGCGATCGCAACATTTGCTGACAGCAATCGTTATGCTGGTGATATGACCGGCTCGACACGAACTGCAACTGCCCCAGCCGTCAGATGGCTGGACGCCGATGAGATGTCTGCATGGCGCAACTACGTCGACTGCTTCGGTGCGCTGAACCAGGTGCTCGAAGCCGACCTGACCCCATTCGGCCTCACGATGGGCGACTACGAGGTGCTGGTACGTCTGTCCGAGGCCCCCGATCACCGCCTGCGCATGTGCGATCTGGCGGGTCAGTTGCGCTTGTCGCCCAGCGGGCTGACGCGCCGGTTGGATGGCCTGGTCAAGAACGGCGTGGTCGACCGCAAGCCGTCCGAGGATGATCGCCGGGTGATGTTGGCGGTGTTGACCGATGCCGGCTACCGGCTGCTGATCGCGGCAGCGCCGCACCACGTCGGTGGCGTCAGGCAGCACTTCATCGATCGCCTGACGTCGGCCGAAGTACGCGCGCTGGGTTCGGCGTTCGCCAAAGTGGGTGCCGCGCTGGCGGCTCGGCACTCTGCTGCGTCGTGATCGAACTTCCTCACGGCTTCACGTGTCACGTGGCCAACATCGGCATCAAGGATGACACCGACGATTTCGTCGTCGTGTGCTCCGATCGCCCCACCACCGCGGCAGCCGTGTTCACCCGCAGCAGCTTCGCCGGCCCCAGCGTGGTGGTCAGCAGGCAGCACGCTGCCGACGGCATGGCTCGCGCAGTGGTCGTCGTGTCGAAGAACGCCAACGTCGCCACTGGTGCACAGGGCCTGGCCAACGCCACCGAGATCGCGGCGTCGGTCGCTGGCCGTTTGCGTGTTGCAGCTGACGACGTGTTGGTCGCATCCACTGGCGTCATCGGCCGCCAGTACCCGATGGACCGCGTCAGGGTCGGCATCGCCGCCATGCCCGGCCAGCCCACCGGCCGTGACGCCGGCGACGTGGCCCGCGGCATCATGACCACCGACACAGTCATGAAGACCGCCAGCGCGCGCGTCGGTCAGGCCACCGTGGTCGGCGTTGCCAAGGGTGTGGGCATGATCGAGCCCGCCATGGCCACGCTGATCACGATGATGTTCACCGATGCGCAGGTCCCCAGCGCCGACCTCGATCAGATCTTTCGCCGGGTCATCGACCGCACCTTCAACTGCGTGTCCATCGACACCGATACCTCCACCAGCGACACCGCTCTGGTGCTGGCCAACGGCGCTGCGGGCGCGGTCGATCTGGCCAAGTTCGAGGCGGCGCTGCACCATGTGGCGCTGTCGTTGACCAAGCAGGTCGCCCGCGACGGCGAGGGTGCCCAGACCCTCATCGAAGTGCGGGTCGACGGTGCTGACGATGCAGCCCAGGCCAAGCGAGTGGCCAAGGCGATCGTGAACTCGCCGTTGGTCAAGACAGCGGTGCACGGCGCCGACCCCAACTGGGGCAGGGTCGCCATGGCCATCGGCAAGGCAACCTCGGCCGATGAGGTCGACCAGGCCGCCGTGGTCATCCGTTTCGGCACGCTCGAGGTGTACCCGGCCACGATCGACGATCACGCCCTGGCCGCGTTGGCCAACTACATGCGCGGCGACGAGGTGCTCATCCACGTCAGCCTCGGGGCCGGCCACGCGGCATGCACCGTGTGGGGCTGCGACCTGACCGACGGCTACGTGCGCATCAACGCCGACTACACCACCTGACCCCGGACCGCTAGAACAACCGGTCCTGCTCGGGGGCCGCCACGGGCGCCACCTCTTCGGTGAACGGGCCCAGTGCGGCAACCACGGCCAGGCGGTCGACGACGTCGTTCATGAAGTCGCCCGAGTGGCCCTTCACCCATTGGAACGTCGGCTGCCGCTGCTGCACCAACTCGATCAGGGGCTTCCAGATGTCGGTGTTGGCAACCGGCTCCTTCTTCGAGTTCTTCCATCCGTTGGCCTGCCAGCGCATCCACCAGCGGTCGCGAAAGCAGTTCACGACGTACGTCGAGTCGGACACGATGGTCAACTGGCCGTCGTTGCTGCGCAACGCCTCCAGCACGGCCGTCATCTCCATCCGCTGGTTCGTGGTGTGGGCCGCACCGCCACAGCCGTACACCTCGCCATCGGGGGCGATGGCCCATGCCCAACCCCCTGGCCCAGGGTTGCCCGAGCATGCACCGTCGGTGTAGATGGTCGTCATCGCCGGACACCCTACGGAGACGATGGCATTCAACGGAAACGACGACTGAAGGCCCCGCACTACCCGCCGGTAACCGTGCGAGACTAGCGACCATGATCTTCGACGGGTACGTCAATCAACTCCCCGACTCCGATCCCGGTGAGACCACCGAATGGCTGGACAGCCTCGATGCCGTCATCGATGGCCACGGCAAGCCTCGCGCCCGCTTCCTGCTGTCGAAGCTGCTGGAACGGGCCCGCGAGGCACAGGTCAGTTTCCCGGCGACGGTCAGCACTCCGTACATCAACACCATCCCCCGCGAATCCGAGCCGTGGTTCCCCGGTGACGAGTTCATCGAACGTCGCATCAGGGCCTTCGTCCGTTGGAACGCCGCGGCCATGGTGGTACGCGCCAACAAGCATGCCGAGGGCATCGGTGGCCACCTGTCCACCTTCGCCAGCTCGGCCAGCCTGTACGAGATCGGCTTCAACCACTTCTTCCGCGGCAAGGACGACGGCAACGCCGGCGACCACGTGTACATGCAGGGCCACGCCGCGCCGGGCGCGTACGCGCGTGCGTTCATGGAAGGCCGCCTGACCGAGGACGACCTCGATCACTTCCGTCGCGAGTTCGGGCGCGGGGGCCGCGGGTTGTCCAGCTATCCGCACCCGCGACTGATGCCCGAGTTCTGGGAGTTCCCCACGGTGTCCATGGGCCTGGGCCCACTGACCGCGCTGTATCACGCTCGGTTCAACCGGTACCTGCTGAACCGCCAGCTCGACGACACCAGTCAAAGCCGCGTCTGGGCGTTCCTGGGCGACGGCGAGTGCGACGAGCCCGAGTCGTTGGGCGCCCTGTCGTTGGCCAGCCGCGAAAAGCTGGACAACCTGATCTTCGTGGTCAACTGCAACCTGCAGCGCCTCGATGGGCCCGTGCGCGGCAACGGCAAGGTCATCCAAGAGCTCGAGGCAGTGTTCCGGGGGGCCGGCTGGAACGTCATCAAGGTCATCCACGGCTCGAAGTGGGACGAACTGTTGGCCAAGGACAAAGACGGCGTCCTACTGAACCAGTTGAACACCACCGTCGACGGTCAGTTCCAGCGATACAGCATCGAGAACGGCGACTACATCCGCGACCACTTCTTCGGTCCCGATCCTCGCCTGCGGGGGCTGGTCTCGCATCTCAGCGATGAAGATCTGGTCAACCTGCCCCGTGGCGGCCACGACTACCGCAAGCTGTACGCGGCGTACAAGGCGGCCACCGAGAACCTGGG
>JANNFQ010000636.1:0-10866 GCA_031380045.1 Acidimicrobiaceae bacterium | reverse complement strand
AGCCGTCTTCGCGTTGACATCGGCCGACGGGAACTTGCCCACCAGCGAGGCAGGCCGTCCATCGGCTTGGTCCCACGTCAACCGCAAGCGTGCGTTGCGGCCTGTTTGGCCGGTGCCGATGAACCCTTCGACGACGACCTCGGTGACCTTCGCACCACGAGCAACACCCGCTGCTTCGAGGGCCTCGGTCATCCACGTCTCATCGAGGTCCGCGGGTTCGCCGCGCACATCGTCACCCATGCTGTCCCCCGGTCGGCTGCTCCCAGGAATTCTACGAACTTGGGGGTTGCCCGGCCTCATCGAGCCGCAACCAGAACGTGAACCCTGTGTCCTCAGCGGTGGCGCGCGCGCCGTCGTTCGCGAGCACTCGGTGCACGGTCAGTCCCGCATCGGTGGCCATCGACGCAAACTGCTGCTGGCTGAACCAGTGCAGCGTCCACTCGCGTTCCAACGACTGCACATCTGTCTCGTCGATCAATTCGTACCGGAGGCGCGTGGTCTGTTCGCGCGCGGCGACGTCGTGGGTGAACGCCATAACGGTCAGCCGCATGATCAAGCCCGCCTGGTCGCTCTTCTCGTTCACCCAGCCCACGTGGTCGGCTCCTGCGTCGAGCGGGATGAACAGCGGGATCAGTACCGAGCCGCCGGGTTCCAGATGTGCGGCAATTCGCTGCAACGCAGATCTGGCAGTGGCATCGTCGGGCAGCAGATTGAACGTGCACCCGGCCAGGTACATCGATCGGTACTTCCGACCCAGATCCATCGACTCGAACGTTGCGTGGTGCAGCACCACGTCCAGACCGCGTGCTGCAGCCGCGGCGCGGCAGCGGTCCAACATGTCGGCCGACGAGTCCAGGCCCTCCACGTTCAACCCATCAGCGCGCAGGTCCAACAACGGGTCGCCGTCACCACATCCCAACTCCAACGCCGGTCCGCCCACCAGAGTGACGAAGCGCCGATACGGCTGCGGGTCGAAGACCTCGGACCGCAGGTGTGTGTACAGCCGCGCGACCAAGCCCGTGTAGAACTGCGACGCCTCGGGTTGCTCGTTCTGCATCGATGCAGTGTGACCCGAGTCCGTCGGCGACAGCGTCCGAATTTTCGGTTGTCCTGAAACGTGATAGATCGTGCGTGCATCGCCGACGTGGCGGATGTCGGGAGGAATCAGCACCATGGCCGACCACTGCATCGTCGGGGCGGGGCCCGCTGGCATCGCCGCTGCACGCGCATTCCTGGCCAACGGTCTGACGATCGATGTCTTCGAGCGGCACGCGTCGATCGGGGGCATCTGGGATCAGGACAACGACGGTTCGCCCATGTACGACTCGGCGCACTTCATCTCGTCACGCCACGAGTCGGGATACATCGGTCATCCCATGCCCGACTCGTACCCCGACTACCCCAACCACCGCCAGATCCTGGCGTACCTGCGCGATGTGGCCGACGCATCGGGCGTCACCGAGCGCGTGCACCTGGGCGTCGGTGTCGACCACGCCCAACAGGATGCCGACGGCAGATGGCAGGTGCAGTTGAGCACGGGCGAGACCCGCACGTACCGCACGCTGACGTGCGCCAACGGCACCCAATGGCACCCGTCGATGCCGACGGTGCCGGGAACGTTCACTGGCAGGTTGCTGCACTCGTCGGCGTATCGCCACGCGGCGATGTTCGACGGCAAGCGCGTCCTGGTGGTGGGCGCGGGTAACTCGGGCATCGACATCGCCTGCGATGCTGCACAGCGTGCCGATACAGCGGCCATCAGTGTGCGCCGCGGGTACTACCTGGTGCCCAAGCACATCTTCGGGATGCCGGCCGATGTGTTCGCCTCCAGTGGTCCCGAGCTGCCGATGCGCGTTGCCCAACGGGTCTTTCCGCGGCTGCTCAAGATCGTCGCCGGCGACCCGACGAAGTACGGCTGGCCCAAGCCCGACCACAAGCTGTTCGAGAGCCACCCCATCGTCAACGACCAGATCGTGCATTACCTGCGCCACGGCGATATCAGCGTGCGCGGCGACATCGCCCGGTTCGACGGCGATGTGGTCGAGTTCGCCGACGGGACACGCGAGCCGTTCGACGTGGTCGTGATGGCCACCGGGTTTCGCACCGAGGTGCCATACCTCGACCGCTCGTACTTCCGGTGGAAGGGTAACCGGCCGTCGTTGTACATGCGCCTGTGGAGCCAGGACCACGACGGCCTGGCGGCCGTTGGCTTCACAGAGGGCGACGGTGGCGCCTACGGGCTGTTCGACAACATGGCCGACGCGATCGCTCGATCGGCTCGCCTGCTGGTCGACGACCCCGTGGCGTTCCAGCGATTCCGAGCATTGCGCAAGGGACCGGACCCCGACGTGTCCGGAGGGGTCAAGCACGTCGCCAGTGATCGCCATGCTGCGTACGTGCACCTGCCCGCGTACCGGAAGGCGATGGACCGGCTGCGCAAGCAGTTCGGCTGGCCGGTCACCAAGGAGCTCGAGCGCCAGCACGCTCACTGATCACAGTGAACGCAGCAACACTTCTTGCGCGACGGTGGCGACCAACGAACCGTCTCGTAGCCGGATCGTGCCCACCGACAACCCACGTCCGCGGCCGGTGGCGACCGGCATCAGTTCCGACAGCAGCCACTGATTGACGTCGACCGGCCGGTGGAACCACACACTGTGATCCAACGACACCGACATGCGGCTCGCCTCGGCGTCGAGATCGGCGTGCGGTTGGCGCGCTGCGCGAGTGGGCCCATGGTCACTGACATATGCCAAAGCCTGCAGGTGCAGCAAGGGATCGTCGGGAACGGGCGTCGTCGGCCGGAACCAGGCGCGGCGAGCGTGGGCCGGCGTTGGCGTGGCCGGATCGACCGGCACATCTCGAGCGTCGAACCACGGCGACTCGTACCGTCCGCCGGTCAACGTCTCGGGAAGGGGCACACCCGGTGCGGCCGGCAACTCGTACTCCAGACCCGGCTCGTCATCATGGAAGTCCGCTGTCAGCACCAGCACCACACCGCGCGATTGGTGGGCAACCACGCGCCGGGTACTGAAGCTGGCACCGTCGCGGGTGCGCTCGACTGCGTAGGTCACATGCTGTCCACCGACACCGGCAACGACGAACGAGGCGTGCAGTGAGTGCGCCGGCCGCGACGGGTCGACGGTCAGCTGAGCGGCTCGCAACGCCTGGCCGATGAGCAGACCTCCGAACACGTGGCGCGTCTCGGTGGGTGCTGCGCTGACGAAGACATCGTTCGGCTGGCCGACCAACTGCAGTCGATCGACCATCGAACGACGGCGCCGGCCATCCTCGGCCGCGGCGCGGTCCGACCCGGAATCTTCGGGCTTCTGGCGGTCTGACATCGGCGGCCGACCGTATCAGCGAGCAGACTGCCAGACATGCCCACCGGCCTCAGTGCTCCGCTCTCCACCGACCGACGCATCGGTCCACACACCATCGTCCTCGTGGGCGAGGACGGCGGCCGCTACCCGGCCGGCAACTCGGTGATGGTGCAGGGGACCGACGGAACAGCGATCATCGATCCGTCCACATCCGTGGTGCGCCGTGGCGGCGCGCCTGGGCCGATCGATCGTGTCGTGTTGACCCACGCCCATGAAGACCACGTGGCCGGCGTGCACCTGTTTCCGGACGCCTCGGTGGCGGTCCATCATCTCGATCTCGCAGGCGTGCACTCCCTCGACGGGTTGATGGCCATCTACGGCATGGAACCCGAGGCCGATGCACGATTCCGCAGAACACTGGTCACCGATTTCACGTATGTCGCGCGGCCGGATGCCGTCGGTTTGCTCGACGACCAGACGATCGATTTGGGTGGGGTCACCATTCGTGTCGTGCATCTGCCCGGCCACACAGGCGGGCACTCGGGCATGCTGATCGAACCCGATGGGGTCTTCGTGACCGGCGACATCGACCTGTCGGCATTCGGCCCGTACTACGGCGACGCCACCAGCGATCTGGATGCCTTCGAGATGTCGCTCGCGCGCGCCCGCCAGATCGACGCGAGCCACTACGTCACGTTCCACCACAAGGGGATCATCGAGGGACGCGACGCCTACGTGCGCGCCATCGATGCGTTCACCGGGGTCATCGCCACTCGTGAGGCGCGGATGGTCGAGTTTGCACGTGACACTCCGCGCAGCCTGGCGGACTTCGTCGAGCATCGCTTCGTGTACCGGCCTCATGTGACGGTGCCGTTCGTCGGCTCGGTCGAACGTCGATCGGCCGTCATGTCGCTGCGCCGCCTGATCGCTGCCAGCGTCATCGAACAGATCGACAGCGACTGGTACCTCGCGACCTGAGACCTGCCCACGGAATTCCTGTGGCGCGTCACCCGCACGACGACCTCGTTCGTCGGTGTCAACGACGGGATGCATCGCCCGTCGCCGTTTCAGCAGGTGCGAGAGGAGACGTTTCGATGAGTGCCGTGCCTGCGTACCCGATCAACACCCCGGCCGCCACCGCAGAGAACGAAGAGCGATGGCGGTTCCGGCAGGAGTTCGGTCGCCTCGGTTCGTCGATGTTGCTAGGGGCATCGTCCGGAGCGCTCGCCGGTTTCCTGATTGGTGGCGTCCTCGGCCGGATCGCCATGTTCGTACTGCGGCTGACCTCGCCCAACGCCGTGATCGGCCGCGAGAGCGACGATGGATTCACCATCGGTCAGATCAGCACCCAATCGCTGTTCCTCATCGTCGTGACGACCACCCTGGGTGCGCTCGTCGGCGTGGCCTACGTGGCAACGCGTCCTGCCATACCAGCCCGGTGGATGATCGCGGTATGGACCATCGCCGGCCTGGCGGTCGGCGGCTCGACGATCCTCAAGGCTGACGGCATCGACTTCACCGAACTCAAGCCGCAGCTGCTGTCGGTCGCAATGTTCATCGCCATCCCCGGTGGCGGTGCCGCTCTGATGGCCGTGCTGGTCGAGCGGCGCCGGGCGTGGTGGTGGAAGAACCGACGCAGGACGGCGCTTGCGTGCATCCCGTTGATCGCGCCGGTGCTGCTCATCCTGGTGCCACTGGCTGGGTTCGTGGCGCTGGTCGTCGTCGCGGCGCTGGCCTCGAATGCACACATCGTGCATGCCACCACACGGATCGGGCCGACGCTCGTCCGAGCGGGGCTCGTCGTCGTGGCATCCTGGGGTGGGTGGAACCTGATCCACGATGTGACGGCCATCCTGTGAGGCTGGCGGTGGCCGTCGGGCCGATGCCGGGGGGCTCGACGCCGCTCGGCGCACTTGTCGCGCTCGTGTCCAGCATCACCTCGTCCCGCGCCCACGGTGAATCGATCACCGATGATGCCGAGGCGTTGGTCATCCGCTTGTTCCACGAGGAGGGCCGATCGCTGGTACGACTCGCTCGTCTGTTCGTGGACGATCGAAATGCGGCGGAAGATCTGGTGCAAGAGGCGTTCTTGCGCCTTGCTCGCCACGCCCACCGCATCGACGATGTCGACAAGGCACCCGCGTATCTTCGATCGATCGTGCTGAACCTGGCACGCGATCACAACCGTCGCGGGCTGGTGTCGCTGCGCCATCACGCAACTGCCGCCCACAACGACCCGATCACAGGCCAGGCCGGACCGGCTGGTTGGTCGTCTGAATCGCCGGACGAAGAGTTGGTCCGATCGGATGAGCACCGAAGGATCCTCGCGGCCGTGCGCTCGCTGCCCATTCGCCAGCGCGACTGCGTGACACTTCGTTACTTCGCCGAGTTGGGCATCGAAGCCATCGCCGGCACGTTGGGTCTGTCACCGAACTCCGTCAAGACACATCTGCAGCGCGGTCTGGCGAACCTGGAACGAAGCCTGGCCGACACCGTGGACGAGCCGTCGGAACGGGCAGCCGAGAGATGAGCCCGACGCTGATCGAACAGCAACTGATCGAGGCGTTCGCCGCGGCCCGGCGCGAGGTCTACGAGCACCCCGACCTGTTCGCCCGCGTCAACCGTTCACTGGTCGACGCGGCCGAGCGACGGCGATGGCGGTGGCAGCTCGCCGCCACGTTGTGCGGAGTCGCAATCGTGCTGGGCTCGTTCGCCTTGGCCATGGCAGACATCGACAATGGGAGGATCACCATGGACTGGTGGGTCATCGAACTGATCACCGACATCGTGCTGGTGGCGATTGCCATCGGGCTGGGACCGTTCATCAAGCGGTTCGGGCGCGCCTACGCCGCCGATGTCTTTCGCGCCAACCCGCGCACGGGGAAGAGCTACCTGGTGCTGACCGACGTGGCCTACTACCTGATCTTCACCTCGTTCATGTTGTTCACCGTGACCTTCGTGGCACCCGACAACTGGATCGACTCGACCGGCGAGCAGCTGAAGCACGAGGTCTCGCGTGTGGGCGGCATCCTGCTGATCATGGGCGTACTGCACTCGCTGAACGTGGTCGCATTGCCCGTCATCGGGCGTCTGCTGTCGCTGAACAAGCGACTGGATGACGACGAGCATCGTGGACGCAGCCGAACGCCGACGCCGGCCCCCTCCCCGGGCGGTGTGCCGCCCTTGGGCCCGGGCACCTGGATCTTGCGCGTCGAACAAGCTCCAGCGGAGCCGTCGCCGACGGTGCCCGCCGACCCTGATCGACCCCCAAGTGGATCGTCCCCCACAGAACGACCGCCCGCCTAACATCTCGCGATGGTCACCCCCATCCGTCGCATCGCTGTCAGCACGGGTGGCGGTGACGCACCGGGACTCAACGCCGTCATCCGCGCGACCACGCTGGCTGCCCGCAATCGCGGATGGGACGTGGTCGGCATCCGCGATGGCTTCAACGGTCTGCTGTATCCCGATGAGTATCCCGACGGCGGAGTTATGGAGCTGTCTCGCGAGTCGGTGCGCGGCATCGTGCACCAGGGCGGCACCATCATCGGCACGACCAATCGCGGCAACCCCACCCGGTTTCCCGTACAGCAAGCCGATGGCACCTGGATCGAGATCGATCGCACGCAAGAATTGCTCGCCGAGTTCGATCGGCACGGCATCGACGCGCTGATCACGATCGGCGGCGACGGCTCGTTGACCATCGGCGACCATCTGCATCGCGCTGGTCTGCGGGTGATCGGGGTTCCGAAGACGATCGACAACGACCTCGAAGCGACGACTTCGACCTTCGGCTTCGACACCGCGGTCAGCTTCGCCTCAGAGTGCATCGACCGACTTTTCTCCACCGCCACCTCGCACGGCCGCGTCATCGTCGTGGAGGTCATGGGGCGATATGCCGGTTGGATCGCACTACATGCCGGAACGGCATCGGGTGCGCACGCCATCCTGATCCCCGAGATCCCGTTCACGCTCGAGCCGGTTGCCGCAACCATCGCTCAGCGCGAGCACCGTGGCGCGAAGTTCTCGATCGTTGTGGTGGCCGAGGGCGCCATACCCATCGGCGGCGAGGTCAGCCTGATCGGTACCAGCATCGGCCAGGCCGAACGGCTGGGCGGCATCGGGGCCAAGGTCGCACTGGAGCTGGAACGACTGACTGGCAAGGAGGCGCGCACCGTGGTGCTGGGGCATCTCCTACGGGGTGGTTCGCCCACGTCGTTCGACCGCCTGTTGGGGTTGCGATTCGGCGCTGCCGCCGTCCGCGCATTGGAAGAGGGGATGAACGGCATCATGGTGGCGCTGAACCCGCCAACCGTCGACTACGTGCCGCTGGCCCAGGCGACCAGCCGGCAGAAGGTGGTTCCACTGGACTGCGACATCATGCTGACAGCGCGCGACATGGGCATCAACTTCGGCGATGCGATGCCGCTGCCATGAGCATCGACGACTTCCCTCGTCATCCGCTGACGTTCGGCCCGTCGCCGATCCATCCACTACGACGGCTCAGCGAGCACCTGGGCGGGCAGGTTCAGATCTGGGCCAAGCGCGAGGACTGCAACTCGGGCATCGCCTTCGGAGGCAACAAGGTTCGCAAGCTCGAGTACCTGGTCGCGGAAGCACTGTCGCTGGGCTGCGACACGTTGGTCTCCATCGGTGGCGTGCAGTCGAACCACACCCGCGCCGTCACTGGAGTTGCCGCGCATCTCGGGTTGCGTGCGGTCACGGTGCAAGAGCACTGGGTGGACTGGCCCGATGCCAACTACGAGACGGTCGGCAACATCCAACTCAGTCGCATCATGGGCGGCGATGTCCGGCTCGACCCCGCCGGCTTCGACATCGGCATCCGCGACAGCTGGCAACGTGCGCTGCAGTCGGTGATCGATGCGGGGGGCACGCCGTACGCCATTCCTGCCGGCGCGTCGGATCACCCACTCGGTGGACTGGGCTTTGCCAACTGGGCACGCGAGGTCGCCGAGCAAGAGGCCGAGCTCGACATCTTCTTCGACACGATCATCGTCTGCACCGTCACCGGCTCGACGCACGCCGGCATGATCGCCGGCTTCGCGCTCGAGGACCGCGACGACCGCCGCGTCGTCGGCATCGATGCCTCGGCCACCATGTCCAAGACCACCGATCAGGTCACGCGCATCGCGCAGGCGACGGCGGACATGATCGGTGTCGGTCGACCGCTGCGCCCCGACGAGATCACGATCGTCGACGGCTACAGCGCCGGCATCTACGGCATCCCCGACGCCGTCACGATCGATGCCATCAGAACGGCTGGTCGGTTGGAGGGCATGCTGACCGACCCCGTCTACGAGGGGAAGTCGATGGCGGGCATGATCGGCATGATCCGCAGCGGCGAGATCCCGCCGGGCAGCAACGTGCTGTACGCACACCTGGGCGGCCAGCCCGCGCTGTCGGCGTACGCCAGCGCGTTCTGACCTGGCTGCTGGTTGTCAGTGACTGCCGGTGAGCTGACCGATCATCGGGTGACCGGGGGTGACGCGGCTGATGATCGGTTCGATCTTCGCCGCACGTGCCAGCGAACGAACGTCGCCGACCTGCTCGGGCGTCATCAACGTAACGACCACGCCATCGGATCCGGCGCGAGCCGTGCGACCCGAGCGGTGCAGATACGCCTTGTGCTCGGCCGGAGGATCGACATGCACGACCAGAGCGATGTCGTCGACGTGAATACCGCGGGCGGCGATGTCGGTGGCCACCAGCACGCGGGTGGAACCGTTCGAGAACGACTCGAGGTTGCGCTCGCGGGCGTTCTGCGACAGGTTGCCGTGCAACTCGACCGCCGGCACACCATTGGTGCTGAGTTGCTTGGCCAACTTCTTGGCGCCGTGCTTGGTACGGGTGAACAGCAACGAGCGCTCGGCGCCGGCGGCCAAGGCCCGAACCACCGCGGGCTTGTCGGCGATGGAGACGGCGAACACGTGGTGCGTCATGGTGGTGACCGGAGCGACGGCGGGGTCGACCGAGTGGATGACCGGCTGCGACATGTAGCGCTTCACCAACACGTCGATGCCGTTGTCCAACGTGGCCGAGAACAACAGACGCTGTCCGCCGGCGGGCGTGGCATCCATCAGCCGGCGAACGCCAGGCAGGAAGCCGAGGTCGGCCATGTGATCGGCCTCGTCCAGCACGGTCACTTCGACGCGGTCGAGGTAGCACTGGCGCTGTTGGATGAGGTCTTCCAGGCGGCCGGGGCAGGCCACCAAGATGTCGATGCCGCTGCGCAACGCAGCGATCTGCGGATGCTGGCCGACGCCACCGAACACAGTCGCGACCTTCAGCGACATGGCCGCGGCCAACGGGCGCATGGCCTCGGCGACCTGATTGGCCAGCTCGCGGGTCGGCACCAGCACCAGCGCGCGGGGGCGGCTGGGCGTGCGCCGAGTGGTGCTGTTGGCCAACGCCACCACGGTGGGGATGGCGAAGGCAATGGTCTTGCCGCTGCCGGTTCGGCCTCGGCCCAACACGTCGCGGCCGGCCAGTGCATCGCGCATGGTCGCTGCCTGGATGGGGAACGGGCTGGTCACTCCGTCCTTCGCCAGCGAGGCGATGATCGCGTCGGGAACGCCGAGTTCGGCGAACGTGGGCAGCGGCCCGGTCTGCACGATCCCCTGCACGGCCGGCGGCTGTTCGGGACGGAACTCTGCCTGCGGACGTTGTGATGCTGCCGGGCGTTGCTGGCGAGGCTGCTGCGAGCGGTCGCGACGAGGCTGCTGTGCGCTGCCCGAGGTCGAACGCTGCGAGCCGTTGTGGCTGCCGGTGCCCTGGCCGGTGCGGGCCTGCCCGGTGCGTGCCTGGCCGCTGGTGCTGCGGCCACTGCCGCTGCCATTGACGTTCTGGCGGCCGCTGGCGCCTTGGCTCCTGTTGCTGCTGGTGCCTTGGCTGCCATTGCTCTGGGCGCCGTTGCTGCTGGTGCCTTGGCTGCCGTTTCGTTGCCGGGGGCGGCGGCTGCGGCCGCTGGGGCGCGCGCCTGTGGACGAGGGGGATGAGGTGGTCATGGTGGGGTTCTCCGTCAGGGGGTGGTGGCCGTTGATGCATGCCATCCCGAAGGGAACAACCGGTGCGCTGAAAGCGCTGCACTCGACCGCAGGACACCAAGGTTCGGTGGCACTGCAGCAAGCACCCTATCGGCTGTGGGTACTGTCGCCACATGACCGGTCGATCGAGCGCTTTCCCGGTGGGGGTTGCTGTCGTCGAGGCCGATCTGGAAACCGACCTGCACGGAACTTTGGCGCGGCTGCGATCGGTCGAGCCCGTGTCGTGGGTTGCGTGCCTGGGGGCGTGGGTCGTGACGCGACGCGATCTGGCAGTGGAGGCGATGCGCGACTCGATGTCGTTCACCGTGGACGACCCTCGGTTCTCGACGGGTCAGGTGTTGGGGCCCAGCATGTTGTCGCTGGACGGTGCTCAACACACCCGCCATCGCGATCCCTTCGCCGATGCCTTCCGATCGGCCGAGGTGCGTCGCAGGTTCACCGACGACGTTCGGTCGCTCGCCGACGTGATGATCGCCGAG
>JANNFQ010000593.1:0-6842 GCA_031380045.1 Acidimicrobiaceae bacterium | reverse complement strand
ACTCGATGGAACCGCGATCGATCCACGAGTCGATCAACCGCACGGTGATGCGCCGGATGACGGGCTCGAGTGCAGCGATGGCCGCCGGGTGGAACGCCTTCGACACCAGCAGCCGGTACCGGGTGTGCTCGGGCTGATCGGCCGTCAGCATGGTGGGCACTCGCGGGTATCCCTCGGCCATGACCTCGCCCATGCGCTTGCGGTCTTCCGCGGCCATCGGCATGCCGGCACCGCCGAACAGCGACGAGTACGTCTGCGGGTCGCGCAGCACTTCCATGACCAGATCGTGCCGGGTGACCAGATGCACGCCGACCGATTCGACGAAGTGCACCGGGGATTCCTCGCGCATCAGCGCGTAGTGCGGGAAGGGGCACTGCAGTGTGGTGGGGTCGAAGGGATTGAACCCTTCCAGCGTGTCGGTCATGTCGCGTATCTCCTCCGAGGACGGCTTCGAATCACAGGTTGTTTCACGGCTTGCTCAATGCTTCGTTCACAGTTCTGACAGCACGGCCTTGAGCTTGGGCAGCTCCATGGCCCGGGCGACGATCTCGTCCATGCCGCCGATGACCCCAGTGAGGTTGGCCAGCACTACATGCTCCAGCCCGTTGCGGGCGTATGCCTCGAACTGCGACGCCAAGTCGTCGGCGTTCCCGATGAACAGCACCTGCTGGACCATCTCGAACGGAATCGTGGGGGCCAGGTCGCGCAGTTCGTCGGGGTCGAGGTCGTGGATGACTACGTCGATGAACCCCTTCGAGTCGTTGCCCAGCGGGTGAGTCAGACCGTTGGCCTCCCACATCGAACCCATTGCGAACAGACCGAACAGCTTCCCGAGTGGCTCGGCCTCGAACATCTCGGCGGCCCGGTCGATGCTCTCGGCGAAGATGATGAACGGCAGCAGCGATGCCTCGGGAGTGGGCCGCCCGGCCGCGGCTGCATGCTTGGCAACGGTGGCCAAGCTGGCGCCGTACTCGTCGGGCGACATCCACCAGGCCGGAATCCAGCCGTCGCCGTACTGCCCGGTCAGGCGCAGCATGCGCGGGCCGTGACCGGCGATCCACACGGCAGGCTGACCGCGACCCTCTGACTGCAGCGGCAGGCCCATGCGCCCGATGCCTGAGGGCATGCGGCCCGTGTCCAGCAGGCTGCGCAGCTCGACCAACACTTCTTCCAGCACGCCAACCGGGCGGTCGAACGGATATCCGAACGGCAACAGACTTTCGGCCTCGCCCGAACCGATGCCCAGGATGAACCCGCCGGGCAACATGTCGTTCAGGGTCAGCGCTGTGCGGGCCAGATCGGCTGCGCCGCGCCGAGTGGCGTCGGTGACCGAGATGCCGTACGCACGGTCGGTCATGGTGCTGATGCGTGCGCCGTAACAGAACGGGTCGTAGAAAGCATCGGGATCGGCGGCCAGCGCCGACAGTGGCGTCTCGGCCCACAGCCCCGGATGGAACACGCCCAGGATGTGGTCGGGTGCCCAGTAGGAATCGAAGCCGACCTGTTCATACATGGGCAGCAACTGCTCGGTGCTGCCGAAGGGAAACTGGGCTGGCAGGTTCATGCCGACTTTCATTGCGGTGCTGCCTTTGCTGATCGTGATCGAGAGAGTGGTCGGGGTTGGTGTTGCAGAGGTCGTGGTTCAGGTGCCGGTCAGCCGTTCGACGATCGGCGCAACCGACTCCATGGCGGTGACCCCGAACGTGACGTAACTGATGCCGTAGCGATCGCGCCGTTCGACGAGTCGGTCGCAGATCGATTCAACACTGCCGATCAGCGCGTGCGGATGCTCGGCGAACTCGTCGGCGCACAATCCGAAGTTGGCTGCCATGCGCTCTAACATGTCGGTGCCGGCGTCAGGCGTGACAACCGTGAAGTAGGCACCGATCTCGAGCTCGATGTCTGCAAAGCGCGGGCCGGCACCCGCCTTGATCCAGGCAATCTTCTGTTCTGTCAGCTCGGCCGTCGACGACCCGACGCCTTCGGCCCCCAGCTTGCCTGACGAGTTGTCGAAGTTCAGGCTGACGATGTCGGCCTCGCGTCCGGCGATGCCCAGCACGCGGGGCGCGCCGCCGCCGATCATCAGTGGCGGCATCGGCCGTTGCACCGGCTTGGGCACTGCCTCGAACCCCACTGCATGCACGTGCGTGCCGTGCTGGTCCAACTCGCCGTCGGCGAAGCTGGATCGCAGCAACGCGATGGTCTCTTCCAAACGGTCCAGACGCACCGATGCGGCCTCGAACGGCACTCCCATGGCCGCGTACTCGTTCGCCAACCATCCAGCGCCCAGGCCCATCTCGAGCCGGCCGTTCGAGAAGAAGTCCAGGGTGGCCAGTTCCTTGGCCAACATGACCGGGTTGCGATAGTCGATGCACAGCACACGACTGCCGATGCGAATGTGCTCGGTGGCCTCGGCGGCCACGGCCATTGCGGGGATCACGGCCACGGTCTGCACCGGATGGTTGGTGGCCTTCAGCGCCGGGCCGGGCCCGATGACGTGGTCGGCCACGCTGAAGGTCGAAAAACCCAGTGCTTCGGCCCGCCGAGCCAAGGCTCGCCATTGGTCGCCCGACTCGGGGGCATAGCTCTGCACGCCGAACCGGAATGGACGATTCACGCGTCAACCACCTTCAGGACGGTCACGGTGCCGGTGTCACCGTTCACTTCCACCATGGCGCCGTTGGGGATGCGTACCGTGGCATCGGTGGCCGAGACCACGCATGGCAACCCCAGCTCTCGGCACACGATGATCGAGTGGCTGATCTGCCCACCGACGTTCACCACAACGGCTCCGGCGGCCATGAACAACGGGGTCCACGCCGGATCGGTGAGTGGCGCAATCATCACATCGCCCGGCTGCAGATCGCCCGGATCGGCGGGATCGGTGATGATCGTCGCCCGGCCCACGTATGTGCCGGCACATCCGGGCACACCCTGGATGACATCGCCCTCCACCGCAACAGGCGCATTGCTGCTACCTCGGCGGGGATAGTCGGCGAGTGGTGGCACGTTGCCGTCGCGAATGAAGTACGGCGGCTCGAGATCGGCCAGATCCAGCCACGCCGCATGACGCTGTGCCAGCTTCTTGCCGAATGACGCCGGGTCGGCGACGAATGCCTCGAGCTCTGAGTCGACCAGCATGAAGACGTGCACCGGATCGGCCAGGTGCCCAGCCGAGGCATGGCGTCGGCCCAGCTCGCGAAAGGCCATGCGCGCTTCGTGCACCACACGGATCACGTTCGTCTTGGTGCGTTCGCGGAAGCCCAGCTGGCTGGATGCGGCCAGCCCGGCCTCGAACTGTCCCGCCAGCTCTTCACCTAGCGGGGCGACCTTGGCGCGGACCTCGGCAGTGATGCGTTCGCGTTCGACAGCACGAGCGGCATTACGAATGCGCGGCGACTCGTCGTCGCTCTGCAGGCGCACAGTGCCGATGGCTGCCAACGCGATCTGGGGGCGCGTCTCCCAGGTCTCGGCGATCATCTCCCACTCGTTCGGACCGCGTGAGCCGAAGTCGATCAGGAACCTGTCGAAGGCGGAGAGGAACTCGGCGACACCGCCGGCGACATGCGCGGAACCCTCTGCTGTGGCCAGAGCGGTGAGCCGCTCGATGAGGTCGTCGTTGCCGGCGTCGAAGGCTGCGCTGAGCACTTCCGAGCGGCGAACACGCCGCGAGAGCTCCCAGATGGCGTAGCTGGGCTCGGCCGAATCGACCTCGCCGATGCCGGCCACCAACTTCATCGGCACGGTGGGGTCGCCGATCGCCTGACCGACGGCGAACAGCACGCCGGGGGCGATACCAGAACTGGACGACGAGACGGTGTGGCTGTCGAACAACTTACGCAGCATCGGCTGGGTGGTACGCGCATAGGCGATCAGCTCAGCGTCGCTGGCCGATGCCAGATCGGGCCGATTTCGCCGCATGTCGATGGTGGCTGCCTTCTCCTCGTCGATCTCAGGCCACGACGTCGTCGACATCACCCAGCCCATGTGTTCGAGGATCTTCGGCACCAGCTCGGGGCGTTCGTCAGCTGGATGCGACACGTACGGCGGCACGTCGGGATGATCGCCGAAGAACGCCAGATCGAGTTGCTCGACGGTGACCACCGGGCTGCGAACACCCTGCATGCGCACGTTCGACAGATTGATGTAGAAGTACCCACCGAAGAAGCCGCACGTCTCGGGATGGATCGGATCGAATTCATCGGCCGTGTAGCTGCCCACGCGCACATAGCCGTCGGCCCAGCCGAGACACAGCCCGCCGTCCCACGAGAACGTCTGACCCAGTGGGCTGGCCGGCGACGGCAACACCTCGCCTGCATTCGATCGCGTGTAGTGCGGCCATCGCGCGCTCGGTGTCCAGTCTGTCATCCACCCGGTCATCGAGGCCCCTTGTCTCGTCAGACGGTGTCGTCAGCACAACCTTTCGGAGCACTTAACTAACCAGTAGATTAGTTTAAGCACAGTGCGGTTGCCGACGTCACATCGCCGGTGACACAGAAGCCTTGGGGGCCTGCGATGACGATGACCCGGAACGACGTGGCGGACAGCGGTTCGACCGAGACGCGGACGACTTTTTGTCGTGTGTGTCATGCCAGCTGCCCGATGGAGGTCGACGTCGTCGACAACCGGGTCGTGGCAGTACGCGGCGTTCCCGATGACCCGATCTTCGCCGGCTACACGTGCATCAAGGGCAGACAGTTGCCCGACCAGATGCGCGACCCCGGCCGGCTTCGGGCGCCACTGCGCCGACGTGAGGACGGCGGGTTCGATGTGATCACCAGCACCGAGGCGCTCGACGAGATCGGCGCCATCCTGCGACGCATCATTGACACGCACGGGCCCCGCGCAGTGGCCAGCTACACCGGCACTGGTGGCTACCAAAACTCGGTCGCAGTGCCTGCGGCACGCGCCTTCCAGCAGGGCATCGGCTCGTCGTCGTTCTACACCTCGGTCACCATCGATCAACCGGCGAAGACGACTGCTCCGTTCCGCACGGGTATCTGGGAGGCCGGCTATCACGACTTCAGCAATGCCGACGTGCTGATGGCGGTTGGCTACAACCCGATGGTCTCCAGCTACGGGCCTGTGGGTGGGCTGCAGGGCACCAACCCTTTCGTGGTCCTTCGCGACGCACGCGACCGGGGCCTGAAACTGATCGTCGTCGATCCGCGTCGCACCGAGTTGGCGTCACAGGCCGACATCCATCTGGCCGTCCGGCCAGGCGAGGATTCGACACTGTTGGCGGGCATGGTGAACCTGGTCCTCACCGAGGGTCTGCACGACGCCGAGTTCTGCGAGCGCTGGGTCGGCGACCTCGACCGGCTGGCCGATGCCGTGGCGTCATTCACCGTCGAACACGTCGCTGCACGATGCGACGTCGCTGCCGACGACGTGGTGGCCGCGGTGCACATGTTCGCTGCGGGGACACGCGGCACATGTGGCACCGGAACGGGCCCCAACATGGCGCCCCGATCCAGCCTGACCGAACACATGTCGATCGCCCTGAACACCATCCTCGGGCGCGTCAACCGCGAAGGCGATCTGCTGGACAGCGGTTGGTTCCTGTATCCCGAGACACCACGCCGGGCGCAGGTCATCGCGCCGCGGGCGCCAGCAACCGGCGCCCCCGCACGCATACGTGGGTTGCGCGGCTATCGCGGCGAGATGCCCACGGCCACGCTGGCCGAAGAGATCCTCCAGCCGGGCGAAGGACGCATCCGCGCCCTGATCGTGAACGGCGGCAACCCCACGGTGGCGTGGCCCGACCAGGAACTGACCATCAAAGCGTTGGAAGACCTGGAGTTGCTGGTTGTGATCGACCATCGCATGTCGGCCACGGCCGAGTTCGCCGACTTCGTGCTGGCGCCCACGCTGTCGCTGGAACGAGCCGACGTGCCGCACCTGATGGACCGGTGGTTTCGTGCCCCATACACCAACTACACCGAGGCCGTCCTGCAACCCGACGGCGATGTGCTGAACGAGTGGGAGGTGTTCTTCGAGTTGGCCAAACGCCTCGGCACCGAGCTGCCGTTTCCGGGCGGGTCACCGGCGATGGAACAGCGGCCGTCGACCGACGAGATCATCGATCGCGCGTATGCGAACTCGCGCATGTCGCTGGACGAAGTTCGACAGCAGCGCATGCAAGTGCATCCCGAACGGGCGATGGTGGTGCAACCAGCCGAAGACACGTGCACCGCACGGTTCACGCTGGCGCCCGACGACCTGATGGACGAGTTGAGCGACGTGTTCGTTCGGCCCGACAGCGAGTCGTTGTTCGGCATCGACGCAGCCGACTTCCCGTTCCGTCTCATCAGCCGCAGGCTGAAGCAAGTGCTGAATTCAATGGGCACCGAACTGCCGGGCTTGGCGCGCAAGGGCTCCACCAACTCCGCATACATGAACCCCGATGACCTGCTCGAGATGGGTCTGCGCGATGGCGACCTGATCGACATCACGTCACCTCGCGCCTCAGTGGTCGGTGTCGTCGAGAGTGCCGCCGATGTGCGGCGAGGTGTCATCTCGATGGCGCATTCGTGGGGCGGTTCATCGCTGGTGGACGACAAGGTACGCGACATCGGTTCGCCTACCAACCGACTGGTGTCCACCGATCAGGCCTCCGACCCGGTCACCGGCATGCCCGTCCAGAGCGCGATCCCAGTTCGGGTCGCCGCCCACGCATGACGCACAAACGCTCCGCGGCTCTCTGCGCGCACGGCCTCCCCCCGACACACAAACGCTCCGCGGCTTTGTACGGTCACCGAAACAGGGAGTGGAGTGTTTGCGTGAGCTCACAAATGCTCCGCGCCTTTGCGGGCTCACGCAAGTCGCTCGACGGCTCGGCC
>JANNFQ010000604.1:0-2105 GCA_031380045.1 Acidimicrobiaceae bacterium | reverse complement strand
GCCGCTCGAGGCCGACACACGTGCGCTGGCCGATCAACTCGGCCTGGCCGATCGCATCGTGTTCACCGGCTTTCGGCCCGACGCTGTGCGCGTCATGTCGTCGTTCGACGTGTTCACCCTGGCGTCCAGTTGGGAGGGCCTGCCAGTTGCGTTGATGGAAGCACTGGCATTGGGCATTCCGGTGGTTGCCACCGACGTGGGCGGTATCGGCGAGGCGATGCACGATCACGTCGACGCCCTCCTCGTGCCGCCCGGCGATGCCGGCGCGTTGGCCGATGCCTGGCAGGTGCTGGCCGACGACCCAAGCCAGCGGCACCAACTGGCTGGTGCGGCCTGGGCTCGCGCCGACGAGTTCGGCGTGGCGCGCACCCAAGATGCCATCGAGAAGATCTACGACGAACAGGCACCCAACCCCACGTCTACCGAACCGCCACCGCCGAAGCCGAAGCCGCGGTCCGGTCCGCATGGTCTCGAGATCAGGCCGGCAACACCCGACGATCGCGCCGCCATCCTTGGCCTGTTGCGGCGCTCGTTGGGCTGGGACGACGACCCCCGCTTAACCGAGCTGTACCGGTGGAAGCACGAGACGAACGCGTTCGGGCCATCGGCCACGTGGGTTGCGACCGACGGCGACCGAGTGGTGGGTGTGCGCATCTTCATGCGATGGGAGTTCGTGCGCGGCGGCACGGTGCTGCGCGCTGTACGTGCCGTCGACACCGCGACCGACCCCGACTATCAGGGCCGAGGACTGTTCACTGCGCTCACCATGCATGCCGTCCACCAGATGCAGGCCGACGGTATCGACTTCGTGTTCAACACGCCGAACAGCCAAAGCCGGCCGGGCTATCTGAAGATGGGGTGGCACGACGTGGGCAACCTGCCCGCCGCCATCAGGCCGCGCAATCCCGTGTCGGCCGTGAAGATGTCGCGAGCGCGGGTGCCGTCAGAGCACTGGTCGCAGCCGCTGGACATCGGCGTGCCGTTCGACGAGTGGGCCGATCATCGCGCCTCGTTCGACCGCGTCGACGATCTGCCCATCAGAACGCTGGCGACCAACGTCAGCGAACAGTTCTACCGATGGCGATTCGGTATCCCAGCGCTGAACTACCGAGTGGTGCAGGCGCGTGGTGGCGCCGTGGTTGTGCGCGCTCGGCGTCGCGGCCCAACGCTGGAGCTGGTGCAGTTGGCGTCGTTCGACCTCGACGAGCATCAGACCGATCGCGCCACCATCTCGGCGATGCGGGCCGCCGGCGCCGACCACACTATTCGCCTGGGCGCGGGCAGCCTTCGCACCGGCTTCGCGCCGCTGCCCGGCGGCGGCCCGGCGTTCACCTGGCGTGCCCTGAACGAATCGGGCACACCACCACTGTCGAACTGGTCGCTGACCATGGGCGACATCGAGTTGTTCTGACGGAATGAGCAACCCCGTGAAGGTTCTGGTGGTCATCACATCGGCCAACCGACGCGGCGCCGAGCTGGAAGGCGTCGAGCTGGCCACGCACCTGTCGGCACTAGGCACCCCGACCCAGGTCGTCGCGCTGTCGCCGTCGACATCGGCGGCCGCCGTCGACGCAGAGGTCATCGGAACATCACCGCTGCACCTGTCGACCCTGCGCGCGTTGCGACGCCGCGCACGCCGGGCCGACGTGGTCATTGCCTACGGCTCGTCGTCGCTACCCGCGTGCTCCATCGCCCTCATCGGCACGCGTGTGCCATTCGTGTACCGCAGCATCGGCGACCCCAGCCGATGGATTCGTGGCGGTGTACATCGTGTGCGCACCGCGCTGCTGTTCCATCGCGCCCGACGGGTAGTCGCGCTGTGGCCCGCCGCGGCCGATTCGATCCGCCGCACGTATCGGCTCTCGATCAGCCGTATCGACGTCATCCCCAACGCCCGAGACGCGGCCCGATTCACACCGGCCACGGCCGACCAACGCGCGGTCGCACGGCAACACTTCGGCGTGCCCGCCGACGCGCACGTGGTCGCGTTCATCGGCGCGCTCAGCGTCGAGAAGCGGCCGGCACTGGCTGTGGAAGCAGTCACTGATGTTGCCGGCGCGCATCTGCTGATCGCCGGCGACGGCCCAGCTCGAGCCGACGCCGAA
>JANNFQ010000228.1:0-2620 GCA_031380045.1 Acidimicrobiaceae bacterium | reverse complement strand
TCAGACCGAACTCCTCAGCCGCGTCGTGCTCGTGGTCGCCATCGGTTCAACAGTGTTGTTGCTTGGGTTGGTCATGTCGAAGTGCGATTCCACCAAGACCTCGAAGCTGCCGGTGGAGCAAATCACAGTTGCTGACGACGGTCTGACCATCTCGGCAGTCGTCTACACCAACACATGCGGTCACCCCGAACGACTGGTCTTCGACCAGACCAGCACAGAGGTCCGGGTCGGGGCGCTGGTTCGTATCGAGTCCGGCCCCTGCGATGACGTTGGAGTGGCCTACCGACTCACCGGCACTCTTCTCGCTCCGCTGAGCAACCGCACTGTTCGTTCCGGCTGACGCATATCGGCATATCGGCGCCATGCCCGGCTCACGCTCGCGGCCCGACCTCGACCACGCTTCAGTGTCGCGCATCGACGACCACCGGAGTGTCTACGGATCGGTGCTCGTCGATCGGCGCTACAGCGAGGAACCGGATCGCATCCAGTACGAACCTGTTGTAGATGAAGTCATCAGCAGCGGTGATCCCCGGATCGAGGTCCCATTCCGCTGAATCGCCCGGCCATTGGTCGCGTGGGCGGCAGGCATGCGCCCAGAATCGTTCATGCAACGCTGCCGTGTCATCGATCGGCTGCGAGGGAATCTGTCGCCACTTCGTGAACACTGCGGCGGTCTCGCTACGTCGCAGCACGACGCTGCATGCCTGGAGGTCGCCATCGACGATCACGGCGTGATGTGACTCGGTACGCACGCCGAAGTCATCAACTTCGAGATCCTCGTCGAGGGACGGGCTCATGGACGCTAGGGCGGCGAGCGCAGCTCGGGTGACATCTACTTGCCGGTCCGTCACGGCTCACGGAAGGCCCGCCACGGATCGCTGTCCGACAGTCTCATCAGCGCGGTCAGCAGTGCGACATCGTCTGAGTTCCGCGGGTCCAGTCCCGCACCTTCCGCCGTCGGCACCCGCCCATGATTGCCCGTTCTGGCCGCTGATCGCAAGGGTTTGAGTCTCACTGAGGCGTGGTCGTGCGAGGGTGGCTGACATGTCTCGTTGCTCGGTTCAGGCCTGGTTCAGGCTGCTCGGATGGTGGATTGGTCGGGTGGTTCGCTGATCATCACGGTCCCGTTGGGGAGGGTGAAGGTGGCGCGGCCGGTGTCGGCGTCGAGGTGGATGTGCCAGTTGTATCGGTGGACCATGTGGTGGTGTCGTTGGCACAGCAGTA
The DNA here is from genome assembly GCA_031380045.1 of Acidimicrobiaceae bacterium. Taxonomy (GTDB): domain Bacteria; phylum Actinomycetota; class Acidimicrobiia; order Acidimicrobiales; family Ilumatobacteraceae; genus VFMC01. The sequence goes on along the minus strand of JANNFQ010000228.1, from coordinate 1,396 downwards.
TCAAATTGTCGAGCTTCGTTTCACCGTGTTTGCGCCACCAACGGATGTGGTGAGCGTCGGTCCACGCTTTCTTGCGGGTGCATCCGGGGAAGCGGCAGCCGCGGTCGCGGACAGCGACTGCTTTACGGAGGCCGGGTGGGACGGTGTGGTGTTTGTGTCCGTAGTCGAGGATCGTGCCGGCACTGGAGCGCAGCACTTTGTGCAGCACACAGTCGCACAGATACGCGTCGGCCGCCCATGAGGGCAGCATCCGCCCGTTCGCGGTGACTGCGCACCCCTCGAACAACACATCACCCTCGCCATCGCCGGAGTCGGTGTTGGTGGGGTCGATGGTTTCGATGACGAGTTCGACATGCGGGTGGTGGCGGGGTGTTGCGTTCGAATCGTTGTTGTGGTTGAAGAACCCGAAGATGTCAACCACCGCGTCCGCGGCCCGCATTGTGGGGGTGCGGGTGTCGCTGGCACCGTCCCAGCAGCGTGCGGTTTCGATCGCTGTTTCGAGGATCTCGGCGGCGGTTTTGTCGAACACGAACCGGCCGACGATGCTGCCATCAGGCAGTTCTGAGGTGGACCATGACCGGTCGCGTTGTTTGGGTTCGGGCATGTCGACGATGGCTTCGGCTTTGGCCCGCCACGCCTGACATGCCATCTCGGAGTTGGCAGCGTCCAACGGGGCGATCGCTTCGATCACGGTCTGCTGGTGTTCGTCGAACAACTCACGTGTCGGAGCGGTCACGGCGGCTTGCAACGCGGTGACTTGGCTGGCCGACAGCACACCCGTCACGGCTGCGTCGGCGACCTGATCGAACGAGGACAGGAACTTCCCGTGGCGGACGAGTCGTGATGAGTCGCGGTGCGACAGGCGGGCGTGGTGGCGGAGCCAGGCGGCCATCGTGGCTGCACCGTCGTCGGCCCATACCCCGGCGGTGTTCAACCGGCCGACCGCCAACGCGAGCTGCGCCCCGTATCGCTCGAGATGTGCGAGGGCGTCGACGACGTCGGCGAGGGACACGATTTCCTCGAGACAACCGTCCGCCGACATAGACTCAAGCGTACACCTGTTCGACGATCCGAACAACCTCAAACCTATATAAACAAAGGGTTTTCTGACAATTCCGGCCCGACGACGACCGTCACCGCAACCGCCTTGGCGTCACAACTCGCCGAGTATCCACCACGGCGACGCGCAGCCAGAAATCGACAAATCCGTCGACAAGTTCGGAGACGGAAGCGACATCGGAGTGACCCGATCGGGCTCGAGACCAGCAGGCCTCGAACCAACGACAGGGTGCCCCACCCGCCCGCGTCGACTCGGCTGGGCCCACCGTGTGACAATGCTCGCGGGGATCGTGGCGTCATCTGCGCCGAACCGAAAAGGGGAATCTTGCATGGCTGC
>JANNFQ010000582.1:0-2372 GCA_031380045.1 Acidimicrobiaceae bacterium | reverse complement strand
CCTCGTCCAGTGTGACCGGCGGCGGGTCCTGCCGTTCGATCAGCACCGCGTGGTCGTCTGGGTCGTACAGCACGGTGACGGCGTCGGAGTGGAACTCACCGAACCGGCGCAGGGTGCGACGGGACCGTTCAGCGAGCCCATCCCACGTCCTGCGCGCGATGCACTCGGCCATCGCGAACATCCACCTCGACCCCTGATCACTGCCGGGGGTCACTTCACAGACTGCGGCGACGGTTGGTAACGATGACAGCCGGGTACTGGAGCCGGTGTGGATGAACGCGCGCCCGACCGGAACGAGGTGCCGGCGGGCTGGACGCCCGTGTTCCAGGCCGAGCTCAGCGGGCTGGCCGCACCCCAGCAGGCGAGATGGATGATTCGTGAGCAGCTGAGTGGCACGGTGGGCGTGCCATTCCTGCGCGACATCCTGCTGGCGACGAATGAGCTGGTGACCAATGCCATTCGTTACGCGCCCGGCCCGTGTCGAATCAGCATGAGCCGGTTGCCTGGCTCGGCGCGCATTCGAATCGGCGTGAGTGTTGCGAACCGCCAGTTTCCGAAGCCAATTACACCGACCGATCCGTTGATGAATGGGCGGGTCTGCTGATCGTGGACACCGTGGCGTCGGCGTGGGGCACGCGCCTGATCGACGCGAACGAGGGCAAATGGAGCAAGGAAGTGTGGTTCGAGATGTTGCCCGACCAGCGCAGCTAGTCGTCCCGCCTGATCGCTGAGCGCAACGGGACCCCGGTCAGGGTGTGGTCGTTTCGGGCGAGGGTTCGCCGACCAGATCGGTCAGGCCGGTCACTTCCAGCAACCGGGCGACTGCGGGTGAGATGTTGGTCATGGTGAACGTGGTGCCTGCCTCGGCGGCGCGATGGCGCAGCATGAGCAACAACCGCAGGCCCGACGAGTCGACGAAGGTCGTGGCGGCCAGATCGACCGCGACCGATGACGGCACCTGACCCATTGCCTCGTCAATGCTGGCATCCCAGGCTGCTGCGGCGGCGAGGTCAAGCTCGCCGGCAACCGCCAGGACGACGCTGGTGCCAGACCATGTGGCCGTGACTGCAAAGCTCACCATGTCGGACATCGACGAAAAGGTATCTGACGACGCAGCCGCTCACCACGTCGAGGTCCAGAAGACCGGCGATGTGCACCGACGTCTCCTGGGCCTCACTACGCCGCCGACTGTTGGGGAGCGCACACGATGAGCGATGCGGGGACGACCTCGAAATCGAACTTCTTCGATGTTCCTTTCACCCCGCCGTCCAACTCGAAACGATGCTTTGCCTGGGCGTGCACCGAGATGGTCTTGCCCGACCACAGGTGCGCATGCCCGCTGAGGTTCTGGCGACCCCGCACAGCGCTGACCATCAACCCGGTCCAGGCCCGCAGTCCCGTGGCCGTGATGACTGCGACGTCCAGCTTGCCGTCTGTCGGCGACGCGTTCGGAAACGCCTCGACACCGCCCTTCAGGGTGCCGATGTTGCCGACCAACACGCAACTTGCCGAACCCTCGAAGACAGATTCGTCGTCGACCCGAACGGTCATCTCGAACGCCTCCCGAGCACGAGCCTCTTTGGCCCCCGAATGCAAGTACGCAAGCACCCCGAGGCGTTCTTTGTGTTCGTCGGCGTCGTCGATCATCGCAGCGTCGAAACCTGTACCTGCCATCACGTTGAACGTCATTCCGTTGCACGTGCCGGTGTCGATGGTACGGCGAGTGCCCCGAAGAATCAGATCGACCAACTCGTCGGGATCGTCCGTGATCGACATGGCCGAGGCGAATAGGTTTGCCGTGCCCTTGGGCATCACGCCGAGGGCGCATTCCGTACCCACCAACGCCTGCGCGGCGGCACGCACGGTGCCATCGCCGCCGCACGCCACAACGACATCGGCGCCGTTCTTCACCGCAGATGCACCGGCCTTGGTGGCAGCAGAGCCCTTGTCGAACGTGATCCACTGGGTGTGTTCGAAGCCGGCGTCGCGCAGCGCCGCCTTCAGACCTTTCAGGTCTTTCTGGCCGACCTTCTTGGTGTTCGCGAGCACTGCGATACGGGTCATGTTGGTTCCTTCAGTGTTGACGTCGTGGTGGAGATGGAGGCTCGGCGAACGGTGCGTGCCAGATCAGCAGACTGGCCAGCCGACTGGTCAGCAGACTCGCCGACGACGCCGATCGCCGGATCGCCCAGTCGTTGGACGCGTCCGCCGAAGATGATGGCGACCAACAGGAACCAGCCCCATCCGAGGGCGAGGCCTCCCAGCACGTCGCTGACCCAGTGGACCCCCAGCAGCGCCCTGCTGGTGGCCACCGCAGCGGCAATCAGCGCGGCGCCGGCGGCCAATGCGGCCCGCACCGGCTTGCGCCGATC
>JANNFQ010000531.1:0-28077 GCA_031380045.1 Acidimicrobiaceae bacterium | reverse complement strand
CTCGCTGATCCTGTTGCTGTTCGGCGGTTCAGCAAGGGCGGCTGTCGCTGAGTCCACGACCTTGAGTATCACAGTCGATCGCGTCGCCGGCCGAACAGACACGCGCGTGTGCACGGTCTCGACCCGCAGGTGGGGGGCAAGCGTGCACACGCGACGACCCGCTCGGGCGAGGTCTTCGGGATGAGTCGTAGAAGGCGCAGTCGCTTCGTCGGCCAGTAGCGTTGCCCGTCATGACTGCGGCCCACGTCAACGGCATCTCCATCGAGTACGACATCCACGGCGACGACGGTGGTCAGCCGTTGCTCTTGGTGATGGGCCTCGGCGGGCAACTCGTGGCGTGGCCGCTGGAGTTCGTCGATCGTCTTGTGGCCAAAGGCTTTCGTGTGATCCGGTTCGACAACCGCGACATCGGTCTGTCGACCATGATGTCGGCGCCACCGCCCACCAAGCGGCAGGTGCTGTCGTCGATGGTCTCGCGCCGGTTCGCCAAGTCCAGCTACCTGTTGGGCGACATGGCCGACGATGCCGCCGCTCTACTGGATCATGTCGGGATCGCCACGGCCCACGTTGTGGGCGTCTCGATGGGCGGCATGATCAGCCAGACGCTGGCCATCCGCCACCCCCGGAAGGTGTCCAGCCTCACGTCGATCATGTCGAACACGGGTGATCGCAAGCACGGCAAGATCCGCACGTCGCTGCTCCGCAAGCTGCCGAAGCTGATGGTACGAACGCCAGACGACGCCGTCGACAAGGGCGTCGAGATGTTCCGGTTGATCTCGGGCCCGCACTTCGATGCCGACGCTGCCCGCATGATGGGCCAGCAGGCATTCGAGCGCAGCTATCAACCCGATGGCGTCGCCCGCCAGACCATGGCCATCTCGGCCAGCCCCGACCGCACGGCCGACCTGCGTCGCCTGCAGGTGCCCACGCTGGTCATTCACGGGCTGGTCGATCCACTGGTGACATCCAGTGGCGGCATCGCCACCGCCCAGGCGGTTCCCGGCGCCAAGCTGGTGATGTACCCCGACATGGGTCACGACCTGCCGATGCCGCGTTGGGACGACATCATCGGCGAGATCACCGACAACGTCCGCCGGGCCGCCGACACTCGATCAACCGCCGGGCGCTGATTCGTCGCCCGATGCCAGCGCGCGCAGCGCGAGTGCGTGGATCTGGACGTCGGCGGGGGTGAGTACATCGGGCAGTTCGACCAGGATCGAGCTGGTGCCAAGTGCATCGTCGATGGGACACCACATGAATCCCTTGGCACAATCACCGCTGCGCTTCAACGTGCCCAGCCCGGTCAACGATTGGTACTGCTGCGCTGGGTCCATCGATGCGCCCGACCCGCCAACCCAGCCGTAGTTCTGGTGGTACCAGATCGTGAGCGATGGCCGGACCGCAAGCGCGAAGTCGTAGACGGCCTGCTGCTCGGGTTGGCTGGCCGCCCGCCGATTCGGGTCAGTGCCATTGGCCAGGTAGCGGGTGTCGAGGATGAGTCCGTCGGGGTTCATGGTGGGCACGATCCACAGAGTGGTCCCTTCGAGCGGTGGCAGCGACTGCGCTCGCAGCAGTACTCGCAGACCACCCTCCTCGTCGCCGTGGGTCTGACCGACGACCAGCACCGTCCGTGGCCCGTCGCCGTACCGGAAGGCCATGATTGGATGGCCGTTCGCCGAGGTGCCGATCTGGCGTGCCTGATCTGCCCGGTCACCGGGCAGGGTGTCGGCGGCGATGCCGAGGTACTGCAGCAGGCCATCGTCGGGCAGGCCCGTAGTCGGTAGGCCAGCGTCCAACTGGACCACGGCGGTTGCTCGTTGCACCCTGCGCTCGCGGTCCTCGCTGGACCCGGTGGTGACATCGAAGCCCAATGTGTCCAGAACGCCGGTCAGGCAGGTCGGGGTCGCGCTGAGGGCGCAGTCGAGGTCTTCCAGCAGCGGGCGGCGACCACTGCGACGTCCGTTGATGGGGTTCGTTGTCGCGTCCAACGAGGCTCCGCTCGTTGGCACGATGACATCGGCTGGCACCGCTGTCATCGAGATGTCCGCGAACACACCGGGGTCCACGACCGATGTGATGGGCGCCGGCATGGTCGGCGATTGCGAGTTGGTGCTGGGAGGCAACGTCGAGAGTGGGGTCGTGGCGATGATGGTCGGCGCGTCGGTGGGAGCAACCGATGTCGCCGCGGACACCGGCGTTCCAAACGACGTCGGTGACGTAACTGGGTTGGGCCCGGCGTCGCACGAGGCAATCACGAACGCCATGACGACGAGGCTTCCCACACTGTGCACGAACGGATGCGACCTCATTTCAGACTCAGGCCGAAGTCTTCAGCTGGGCGAGCATGCCAAGGACAACATCCGGACCGCGATCGCCTCGTCACGTGGAAGCGAGTGCCTCGAAGGCGTTTCGGTTCGGAACGTCGACGGGGCGATCGAGGGACACACCGCTGGCGATGAATTCGTTGACCCGAACGGCGACGAGTGGATCGCTGAACGCTTCTGCAGGCGAAGCGAATAGATGGGCCACCTTCGCAACCGCCACGCCCACGACCTCGTCGTGAGAGGCGCACCTGAACGACGCCGCGGTGAAGCGCGCCGCTGGAGTGTCTGTCGGTTCGATGCGCTGGCCGAGGAGTCCCGCCGCGAGCCGATCGAGCGTGTTGGCGTCGGCAGCGACCTGGGTGTCGTACCAGACGCTGAGGTGATCGTTGGTCCATGTGGAGAACGTTTCGACGAAGTCGACGGGGTCGTCGTCCGCCGAGTGTGCGACCTCGGCGAGATGTTGGGCGTGCATGAGCCCCATCGAGATGCCACGGCCGAGTGTGGGATTGGTGTGGAGTGCCGCGTCTCCGATCGCGACGACTCCGCCGACGATCGGGCCGTCGCTGGTGGTGAGCAGACGGCGCCGGTTCTCGATCCTGGACATCGTCGCGATGTCGCTGATCGGCACTCCGACCTGTATCCATGGTGCCGAGTGCGGCACGGCATGAAGGAACGCCTCGAAACAGCCGGGGTCTCGAAGCGCCTTGCGATAGGGGTCATTCACGGACAACGTCACCGTCAGAGAGAACGTGTCGTTGTCGGCGCCCAGAGCGAAAACGGTCGCGTAGTCAAGCGCGATCGACGCTGGGATCTTGCTGGTCGGTATCTGGCAGCCGGGCCTGACGCTGTAGAAGCGGGTCAGGTAGAAGAATCCGCAGTCCTGTCTGTCCTCGACAGGCGCACGAAGCCCAGCCTGGGCGAACCATCCCGGCAGCGCAGATCGACGGCCGCTGGCGTCGATGACGAGATCGGCGTCGATGCTGACGCCAGAGAACAGACGCACGCCCGTCACCACCGGCACACTGCCCGATGTGGACACCTGCAGACCAACGACAGCGTCGCCCGCCATGAGGGTGACCCCAGGCTCGCGTGCGACGACCCGTCGGAACTCAGCCTCGGCGACAAGACGTCGGCTCAACAGCATCCGCTCGCCGTGCAACGTGCCGGCACCGACCACGACAGGGACCTCATGGACACCACGTGCGAGGAGTGAGGCAAGGACGTCGGGGGTCTCGTCGGCCAGAACCCGCCGCGCGCGGCCGAGCAATGCGTGCGACTGGCGGGCTTGAGATACTCCTGGGTGCAGCCAACGGTTCACATCGTCGGACGGCGTTCCGTCGGGCGGCGCACCGTCGCGTTCGACCAGCGTGACGATCTGACCCCGACGTGCCAGGAACAGTGCTGCGGCCAATCCGGCGAAGCCCGCCCCGGCAACGACCACTCGAGTCACCTCGAACGTTCCGTGACCTCGGCGAGCACGACGGGGTCCGGTTGACCGTCCAACGTTGCGGTCAACCCGATGGGCGGGCGAGGTCCGGGCTCGGGGCCGTCGTACACGGCCATGCCGAGCGCCTCGCCCTGACCGATCATCGCAACGGCGGCAAGCATCACGACGAATCGAGGGTCGCGCAGCCCGTCGTACACCCAACGGGTGCCGAGCACTGAGTGCTGCATCTGCACGATGAGGGCGTCGTCGGCCCCTTCCAGCGGTTCGTCCCTGTAGGTCAGTGGCACCTGCAGCAGTGTGCCGCCGGCCACGACCAGATGGGTCTCGATGCCGACTCGGGCGTCGGGGTCGTCGAAGCGAAAGGAGCCGATCACTTCGATCGGTTCCTCGGGTGGAGGACCCCACGGTTGGGTGGGGGACCATGCGGCAATGAGCTCGGCCTTGGTCGGCGTGATCGTCGCAAGGTGGAAGAGTGCCATGGACGTCAGCGTAGGCAGTTGATGCCGACCGACTCCGTGATGACGGGTGTGCTCTGATCCGACGCCGTGACCTGCGGACGTAGTCTCGGGATCATGGCCGAAGGAAAGCGTCGCTACACCGACGCCGTGCCCGATGACGTCGAGATCAGGTTGCGCGAGCTGTGCCTCGAGCTGCCCGATGTCTACGAAGAGCGGGCATGGGTGGGCACACGGTGGATGGTCCGCAAGCGAACGTTCGCCCACGTACTTGGCGTCGAGGTGGGCGACGCGGCTCCTGCGGTGGTGCTCTCGTTCCGCTCGGCGGGGGAGGAACTGGAGGTGCTACGCCACGCTGGTCATCCGTTCTTCGTCCTCGGGTGGGGTCGTGATGCGATGGGTATGGTGCTCGACGAGGGCACAGACTGGGACGAGGTCCGCGAGCTGGTGACGGAAAGCTTCTGCGTGCTGGCGCCGACCAAGCTGATCGCGCTGCTCGAACGCCCAACGATCGTCGAGCCGTAGCGGGTCGCGGCGTGGCGAGTTCCGAACTCCTACGACTGACGTACGCCGTCGTCGTCGACGTGAGCTGCTGGGCCGGAGAGCATACGAAGAAGAACTGGGGTGGCGTGTTCCAGCATGGCGTCGAGCGCAGCCGTCAAGGCGGTTGACGGCGCGCTGGTCTGTTGGAGGCGGATGAGTTCGGCGCGACGGGCGAGTTCTTTGATGAAGGCCGGAGCGACGCCATCGAGGCGCCTGATGATCTCGTCACCGTCGTCGGGAAGCGGTGCGTTCGTGTACAGCTCGACCAGCCGCCGCCGGCTCTCTGCATCCGGCAATGACAGCTCGATCGCCTGATCGATCCGACCCGGACGGGCGGCGAGCGCCGGCTCGAGCATCTCCACTCGATTCGTCGTGAGAACAAACAACACGTCGGCGTCCTCGGCAAGCCCATCCATCTCGTTGAGGAGCTGGAACAGCAAAGCGTTGTGCTCCCGACCGGGGAGTTGACGATCCATCGCAATGAGATCGACGTCTTCGATCACGATGGTCGCTGGCTGCAACGACCGGGCGATGGTGCCCGCTTGTCCAACTGCTCCGACGGCGGCTCCTGCCAGGATGATCGTTGTTCGGTCGTGCATGCGAGCGGTCAGATAGGAGATCGTGTGCGTCTTGCCGGTTCCCGGTGGGCCGTACAACAACAGCCCTCGCTTCACGTGCTGCCCTGCAGCGCGCAGTCCATCGGCATGCTCGGTGATGCCGATCGAATGCGCCTCGATAGCCTCGAGTGCGCCAGGTGCGAGCACGACGTCATCGCGACTTACCTTGGGGAGCCGGACGAAGCTCAGCCCGAACTCGCCATGCATTCCGAAGGTGAATGACACAACCTTGCGACGAAACGCGTTGTGTTCATGCATCAGTTCTCGCAGCCGCCGCAAGAAACCATCCGCCGACGCCTGATCGGCGCCCACAACCTCAATGACCAGTTCTGGCGGAAATCGCTGCTCGGATGCGTAGATCAGTGCGACGACGGGTGAGCCCTCGAATTCGGTCAACACCAGACCGGCCCGTAGGCAGTCGAGCGTTTCGTCGACATCGACGTCAGCTGCGATGTACTGGCGCGCTGCCGCGCCGGGCCCGTGCCACGAGCCGGTGGCCATTGCGGTGAGCGAGACACCGCCGTAGTTGACGATGTCGCTTTGCAGACCGATGACTTCAAAGCGATCCGCTGTCTGTTCGTACGCGTTGAGGGCCAGTTGCACGTTGATGCGTTCGATCACGGGGACCGACACCGACGTGCTCGACACATCGTCACCGATGAAACCGAGATGCTCCGACAGGCGACTCGCGAGCGGAGAACCGCTCAGTGGAAGGACGCGATCTGCCATCGAGGTGAGCTGCACGACCGCCCGCACGAACGCCTCGGCCTCCTCCCGGGACAACTCAGTCATCGACGCAGCGTACGTGCACATCGCCCACCGGTGCCCATCGACGCCATCTTCATTTCGGTCGGCTGGCGTTGGACTGCTTTCGGCGTGGGAGAGTGCGGGTGTGGGGGGAACGGCAGGGGGAGGGCGGCATGGCCAGCGCGGCTTGCTGACCAACCCGGCGATCGTCCGGCTCGTCGTCGTTCACCTTGCGGCTGTCGTCGCCGAATGGACGGCGGTGATCGGTGTGCTCGTGTACGTGTTCGACCGCAGCGGTACAAGGGCGACGGGCTTGGCCTCGATCGGCATCCTGATCGCCGCGGTGATCGTGGCACCGTTCACCGGCACGTTGGTCGACCGGCGCCGACCCCAGCGAGTGCGCTTGGCCGGGCTGATCGTGCAGGCCGTCGGTTACGGCGTGGCATCGATCGCGGCGTACGCCGACCTTCCTGCAGTCGTCACTGTCTTGGCCGCGATGGTGGCGCTTGCTGCAGTGACCACGCTGCGGCCATCGGGGGCCGTGCTGATGCCTGCCCACGTGCGCAGCACATACGAACTCGTGTCGGGCAACCTGTGGATCTGGTACGTCGAGAGCGTCAGCGTGCTGGGTGGCCCGCTACTGGCAACGCTGCTGCTGGCTGTGAACGGGTCGGCAGCGGTGCTGTGTGGCTGTGCTGTCCTTGCTGCGATCGCCATCGGTCTGACGTTGGCAGACATGGGCATCGACCCGCCGCCGTGTCGCAGTGCGTCTCGCTCCGAACATCCGATGCGGGACGCGTGGCGGCCGCTGCGCCGTCGGCCAGGGCTGATGAGTGTGCTCGCAGTGGTGTGGGCGCAGTACGTGATGATCGGTGCGCTCGACCTGGTGCTGGTCGTCATCGCCCGAACCGAGCTGAACCTGGGCAACACCGGCCCGGGTCTGCTGAGCAGCGCCTTCGGGGTGGGCGCGCTGGCCAGTGTCGCCGGCGCTTCGTTCGTCGCGCGGCGTGCTCGCCTGGCTCCTGCGCTGGTGTTGGCGATGGCCGCCGTCAGCGCCGGCTTCCTGGTGTTCGGGCTTGCGCTTTCGTTGCCGGTGGCCATCATCGTGCTACCGATCCTGGGTCTCAGCCGATCGATGTTCGACGGCCCCAGTCGCATGTTGCTGCAACGATCAGCCGGACCCCAAGCGCTCGGTTCGATGTTCGCGATCCGCGAGTTGTGCTCCGGCTCGGGTCTGATCGTCGGTTCGGTCTTCGCCCTGGTGGCATTGGAAGTCGGCGACCCCGCTCTGGTCCTCGTTGCTCTCGGAGTTGCATTCTTCGTCCTCCTCGTCGTGACGGTGCGCGGTCTGCTTGTGGCCGATGCCGGGGCCGACCTGCCGGTCGTCGAGATGAGCCTGCTGCGCCGCCTGCCTTTGTTCGCAGACCTCGGACCGATTCCGCTGGAAGCGCTCGCCCGATCAGCGTCGACACTCCACGTCGAAGAGGGAACGGTCGTCGTGCAACAAGGTGATCATGGCGACGTGTTCTACGCGGTGGTCGAGGGTTCATTTCGGGTCGACCTCAGCGGCGTTCACATCCGGACCGTCGGACGGGTCGACTGCTTCGGCGAGGTGGCACTGCTGGCCGACGTGCCGCGAACGGCAACGGTCACTGCGTCCACATCCGGCAGCCTGTTGGCAATCGATCGCGTCTCGTTCCTGTTGGCGGTGACCGGCACTGACTCATCGCGGCAAGCTGCGTGGGGTGCGGTTCGAGCGATGCAACTCAAGGCCGACTTGTCGCCCGGTGCCGCCTTGCGGTTGGCGGGCGAGTTCGCGCACGAGTAGTGCAGTTGCGCGCCGATCGACGTGCGCGCCAGCTGCAACACTGCACCCGTGCGGGTCCTGCTGGTTTCTGACACGCCCGACACATAGGCCGTCGATCGTGGTCGCCACCGTCACGGTTGGGTTCGCCCGCTGCCGAGAAGCGCCGCGCTCTCACCCACGAACGAGCCAGGTGCCGTCAGCCCACTGACGACGATGTCACCTCGACGTGTGCGAGCAAGGACCCACAACATCCGAAACCTCCTTGACCGACGAGACCCTCGACCGCAGTTCGGTGTGGCCGAACACGATGAGAGCGAAGTCGAATCGTCGCGTGCCCCAGCTGCACCAGCGTCAGAGGCGCTGCCCCGACTTCGCGGTGAATTGGCGCACACCGGCGTCGAGCACCCAGTTGTGGCCGAACCGCACGACGGGTCGGGCGGCGATGGACATCACACGGAGCGACTGCTTGTCCGGCGCAAGATCGGAAACCAGCGTGGTGTGGCAGCCGTTGGCGGCGGCGGTGACTGTGAGGGTGGCGGTGCCGCTGATGTCGCCACTGATGCGAGCGGTCACCATCCGGCCGCCGATGATCTGGTCCAGCGTGACCGTGAATCGAACGGTGTACGGCACCGGAGGCTGCACCACGCAGGCCCACACATCACCCGGCACGAGCCGATGACCGTCGAAGTGCTTCAACCATGGCCACCACAACTGGAAATCGCCGACCCGTTGAATGCGCTCCCAGAACTCGTCGGGGGTGAACGGAAACTTGTCGGACCGCACCGTCTTGAGGTGCATCATCGACACAACCTACGCCATGCTCGATGAGCGCCCAGACCGCTGATCCGGCCGCCGATGCACCGCCCCGCTGTTGGTACTACGACCAATGGACACTTTCGCATTGCGGTCCCGGCAACCAGAATGTGCACATGTCTGCGTCGCGATCTGCCCCGGCGGTAGTGCGCGTGCCGTCGTGAGGCGGGTTCGCGAGGGAACTCCGGTCTCGGTGGCAGGACTGGTCTTGCGTTTCACACTGTTCGGGATCGCAACTCTGATCGTCGCCAGCGTGTTTACAGCCTACGCCAGCAGAAACGTCGGCTTGGACATCGCTATCAGCGACGCGCGGCGTGTTACGTGGGTCAGCGCGAAGGGCATCGTCGAGCCGGTGTTGACCGATGCAGCCCTTGATCAGGACAAGGACGAGCTGCAGCGGTTGGACGATGCCGTGCGCAAGAACGTGTTGCGCGGCTCACTGGTCAGGGTGAAGATCTGGAGTGCAGATGGAACAATCGTGTACTCGGACGAGTCGCAGTTGATCGGACAACGCTTCACGCTGGACGACGAGAAGCAAGAGATTTTCGACGGGGCCGCCGCCGTTGCGCATGTCACAAATCTCTCCGAGGCGGAGAACCAGTACGAGTCGGAGACGAAGCTGCTGGAGGTGTACCTGCTGTCGCAGACCAAAGAAGGAACACCGGTCCTGCTGGAGTCGTACTTCCGCTACAGCGGTGTCACCGCAGTGGGCCGCGATCTGTGGCGAAAGTTCGCTCCGATCGCCATCGGGTCGTTGATCGCGATCGAGTTGGTGCAGATCCCCTACGCCTGGAGGCTTGCGGTTCGTCTGAAGAAGGGCCAAGCCCAACGCGAGCGGCTGCTGGCGCATGCCATCGACGCGTCGAACGCCGAGCGACGGCGGATCGCCGGCGACTTCCACGACGGCGTGGTCCAAGAGCTGACGGGAATCTCGTTGACCCTGGCCGCTGCTGCAGCGCGCACCACGCCCGACACGGCCCCGCTGCTGGACCAGGCGGCCGAGTCGCTGCGCGACAGCATGAAATCGCTGAGGACCCTGTTGGTCGACATCTACCCGCCGAACTTGTACGAAGAGGGCATCGAGTCGGCTCTGGACGATCTGTTGGGTCAGGTGGCCAAGCGAGGCATCGCCACATCGTTGGTCATCAACCTGGACGACACCATGTTGGATCAGCACACGGCAGAACTGCTGTACCGAAGCACGCAAGAGTCGTTGCGTAACGTCGTTGCCCACTCCGGGGCCACCTCGACCCGCGTCGAGGTGGCGCGCCGGGACAACACCGTGACCGTCATCGTCGATGACGACGGGCGAGGTTTCGCGCAGGACGAGTGGCACGAGCGAGTCGGCGCCGGGCACTTCGGTCTGCGCGCGATGTCGGACTTGGTGCGTGACGCCGGCGGCCAGATCACCGTTCGCTCGACCAGCGGGCTAGGTAGCCGCGTGGTCATCGAAGTGCCGATGCGGGCAATGTTCACGAAGGAGTTGCGATGATCAGGGTTGCACTAGCCGATGACCACGCCATCGTCCGTTCGGGGTTGGCGCAACTGATCGGAACCATCGACGATCTGGAACTGGTCGGCATGGCCTGTGACGGCGCTGAGGCCATCGAACTGGTCGCCCGCGAGTTGCCCGACGCGATCTTGATGGATCTGTCGATGCCCGGCATCGACGGTGTCGCCGCAACCCGCCAGATCTGCGCCGACCATCCTCAATGCAAGGTGCTGGTGCTGACCTCGTTCAGCGACCGGGGCCGCATCACCGACGCGCTGGCCGCAGGTGCCGAGGGATACCTGCTGAAGCACAGCGAACCCGACCAGATCATCGCCGCGATTCGCGCCATTCACGAAGGTGGCTCACCGCTGGACCCGAAGGCCGCCAGGGTGCTGCTAGACACGCGTCGTGTGCGGTCGGCCACCGAAGAGCTGTCGGCCCGCGAGCGTGAACTGTTGCTGCTGGTGCGCGACGGCTTGGCCAACAAGCAGATCGCGCGCAAGCTGAACATCAGCGAGCACACCGTGAAGGCGCACCTGACCCGAATCTTTCAACGCCTGGGCGTCACGGATCGGACACAAGCCGCCGTGTGGGCCAGCCGCAACCTTCCCTCCCGTTGAGACGTGAGGCGGCCGCCTCACGCGCGTCGGACCGGGTGTCGTCAGCCGGTGCCCGAGCCGCCACCGCTGCCCGAACCCGAACTCCCCGAACTGCCGCTTCCTCGATTGTCGGCGCCACCGCCGGGCGCCGCGCTGGTCGGGGTCGGCGACGACGGCGAGGAGGTCGACGGCGAGGAAGTGGACGGCGAGGAAGTGGACGGCGAGGGAGCGGTCGAGCTAGGTGCAGGACTGCCCTGTGAGGGTGTACTGCCGGTCGCCGGAGTTGAGGTGACAGTTGGCGTGCCGGCGTCCGAGCCGCTGGATCCGGAACCGCCCAGCGGCGATGAACTGGGGGTGGTGTTACCTGGGCCGTTGTTGCTCGGGGTGGCGCGGGGTGCGGGTGCGGTGGTGCTGGGTGGCATCGTCGATGCGGGGGTGGCGGCCGCCTGGACAGCGACGATCGGGATCGCGATGTCGACAGGAGTGGGCTCGACCACTGTGGTCGTGACGGCGTCGGTGCCCGTGGGTGGCGCTGCCTGGGAGGGCGGCGCCGCCGGTTCAGGGCGGCCCGGGTTCTGCCACACCGACTCGGCCGTGGCCTGTCCGAGTCCAGGGAACAGCGTTTGGCTGATCACGACTGCCCCGCACACACCCGCACTGACGATGGAAAGCACGATGGCCGCAGAGGTGGCTTTGCTGGTCACGCGGGGCGCGCGGGCCACGCGCGCACCCCCAACCTGCTCGCGGATCGTCAGCCTGGTGGCCGAAGGCAAGACAGCACCATCGAAGATGACCTGCATCGTCGATACGCGATCTCTGTGGCCGTGCTGCAACCAATCGGCGTCTGTCACGGCTTCATTGTGGCCCAGCAGCGCGACGTACGCATCTACACAATGGTCGTACTACCTGCGGCCGGTCGGCTGCTCCTGAAGCGGGGGTGTCAGTCGAGCGTTGCCATCAATGCGACGACGTTGGCGTTCGGATGGCCCATCACCAGCGTGGCGAACTGACCGATCGCGACGAGGTCGCTGGCGTCGGTGACGCCGTGATGCAACATCACGCCGACGGGCGCTCCGAGTGTGGATCGACGGGCGATGACGCGACCCAGGTCGTCCAAGCCGATCCGACCGCCGGGCCCTTTGGCGAACCAATCCACCGACACGGGGACCTCGTCGAGCCCCGGCACGGCGTGGACCGGGGCAGTGGTGTCACACGAGAGCACGCGAAAGCTCAGTGCGGCCAAGCACCCTGCCGTCGCCTCGGTGCATCGATTCCAGGGTGGCGTGAAGATGGGGTCGATCGTCGCGAACAGATCCAGCAGCTTGGCCTGCCCAGCGACGATGTCCGTGTGCTGCTGGACGTTGTTGCGATCCGAACCGAACTCGCAGCGTCGTCCCTCGCGCTGGTGGTTCACATGCCGGCGGCCGTGCTGATGTACGCGCACTGCGCTGCGTTCCAGGCGCTTGCTCAACTCATCTGCCAGTGAGATGTCCAGCGATTCGGGAATTGCCGCCAGGTCGATGGGAGCACCACATTCCTCGAACACGTCGAGCAACTGCAACAGCGCAGCGTCCTCCCATCCGGCGTCGTCGTCGCGAAAGAAGAAGGTGATGGGTTCGGCGGCGTCGTCCAGGCCGGCTGCGACTGGTTGGAGCCAGCTCACGTCGGCTGCCCGACGACCACGCGTCTTGCACACGCCATCTGATGAATGATCGTTGCGGTTCGTTCGCGACCGTCGAGGTCCAGTTGCACCGAGGCGGGCGTGGTGCCGACCAGATCGAGGACCGAATCGGCCAGCGACGAACCGTCGCACCCATCGGCGGACAGCACGCGCAGCACTCCAGCCCGCTGCAGTCGCTCGGCTCGACGCGTCTGTTCATCCTCGCCATTGGCGGCGTAGGGCACCACGATTGCGGGTGTGCCTGCGCGCAGTATGTCCATGGTTGTGTTGTATCCGCACTGGCTGATCGTGACGGCCGAGCGCCTGATCTCCTCATGAAGATCGGGAACATGATGTTCCACGTTCAAGCCGTCGATCGATGCGGCGACCGACGACAGCTGGGCGAAAGTCGATTCGGGAACGAATGGTCCTGCCACGATCAACATGTCCAGTCCGGAACGCTGTCGAATCTTGGGAAACGCGGCGACCGCTGCGTGAAACAACGGGCCGCCGACCATGCCTCCGCCGGCCGATACCACCACCCGATGCACATCGGGACGAACGAATGCGGGCGGGGCCGATCGTGCCGCCACAAAACCGGTGTAGTACACCGGAACCGAGAGTGGTGTCTGTGGGTGGAACGACTCGTCCAAACGCGCGAAACGCGGATCAGCGTGCACGACGATGGCATCGAAGAAGCGATTCACGATTCGGCTGGCACGCTCGTCCTGTTCGGCCTGCTTGCGTCGGCCCACGAGGATGTCGCGCAGGCTGCAGACCACGACTGGTCGCTCGTCACCCATCGCATCAACTGCTTCCAACAACGGACGCAGCTCGAAGTCGAACTTCTTGCGTCCGAACGGGAACAGTTCGATCAGGAGCGCCGCAGGCCGACGCGACATGTGCTGCAGAATGATTCCGGTCCGCGCCACCATCGCCTGAGCGACCGTGATGTTGGTGTCGTGGCTGATCAGTGCGTGGTCAGGGCCATGCCCCAGTGGCGGCAGGTTGACAACGTGGACGCCGGCCGGCACCACGGTTCCAGCCGGTAGCCGTCCGCCGTTCAACAATGTGACGTCGAAGTATTCGACCAGCCCGGCGGCCAACTGCAGCGAGCGCGCCAGGTGCCCCAGGCCCAAGGAGTGCTGGCAGTAGAACAGCAGCCCCGGACGCTCGAGGGCGGACGCGTCGATGGCGGGTGCGATCTCACAAGTCGTCATGGTTGTCCTTCTGCAGCAGCGCGAGAGCTTCAACCAACACGGGCTCCAACATCGGCAACGCATCTCGGTGCACACGGTTGACAGCGCGCATTGCCCGTTCGGCCACCAGTGCAGCTGCCGTGTGCCAACGCAATGTTGCCGAGCTGGGAAGGGGGCGCAGGGATGCGTACCCATCTGCGAACATTGCGAACAGTTCGGCGCCGTGTGTGGACCCGTCGGCTGCGAGCACGTCGAGGTATCGCATCCGCGCTGCCAAGCTGCCGATGTCGGCAGCGGCCGCACCGATGGCCGATTGGTCGAGATCGATGAGGTGCACGCTGGAACCGTCCAGCAGCGCGTTGCCAGGATGCACATCGCCGTGCAGCAGCACCCTGTCGGCCGGTGAATCGGGAGGACCATCGCGGAGCTCGCGAGACAGCGCCGTGCACAGATCGGCCAGATCGGGTCGGGCGGTGGCCACCAGTTCGGCAGAGTGCACGACCCGTTGCGTCGACAGACGGCCGAACTCTCTGGCGCTCACAGCCTGGATCTGGTGGACCGCCGCAATTGCCGGTCCCAACTTCGCGAACAGGGGCGAAAGCTCAGCGGCGTTCAGCTCGGCCCAACGTCGGCCGGGCAGAGTCTCCAGGACCAGAACATCGAGTTCGCTCGACCATGACAACGGCTGCGGTGTCCGCGTGACGCCACCGATAGCCAAGCTCTCGGCGATCAACCGGTAGCGCTCGGCGAGATGGCGTCCGTCGCCCGGGCGATATGCCTTGGCGAAGGCGACGGTTCGCTCGGTGTTGTCCAGGCATCGCACCGTGGCACATTGCTCTGGCGCGAACTCGACCAGCTCCGAATGGGTCCATGACGGGGCGGTCGTCAGACCCAGAGCGGATGGCGGCCGCATCAGGGCATCGAGGTGCCGCAGCTTGCGGTCATTGGGAAACGTCCACCACACGGTCGAGCATCGGTCGTCGTGGAAGACGCCGTCGAAGGGACCGGACGGGACAGCACGGTCGATGGCAGATCGATAGATGGATTCGCTGCGTCCATGGAGACTCATCCTGCCGGCCAACTGGTGCCGTGCACCATCGACATCCACGTCATACACCACGCGCAGACTTTCGCCGACTCGGTACTTCGCTCGGCGCAGCCGGCACCGCTCGATTTCACCCCGTCGGCCCACCAGCTGCGCCAACCGCTCGGTCACGGCGGTGGCATCCAGCAAGCGGTCGCGGTGCGGCAGCGCGTGGTCGGCTGCCAGCAGCGCTGCGATGGCATGGGCTGTCACTACACCACGACCCAACTGGGGTCGCGATCGACCTGTGCGCGATCGCTCCGTTGCCACAGTGCCCGACACCGCGCCTGCACGTGGTCGATACGCAACAACGACTGGATCGGCGACCAGACGATGCGATCGTCGTGGTGTTCGTTCGAGCCACGAGTGACATGCGCCGTCAGGGTGCCTGTCTGCGGGTCGACGTCGGCCCGGACGGTGACGGCTTGTGTCCCGGGTACGACCACGGTCACCAGATCGGCGCGCGCAGCGCGTGTGCGCACCGTGATGACAGGGGCTGCCGACTTGACGCCATACTGCGGCGACACCCATCCATCCTCGATGGACACGTTGCCCAAGCCGTCGGGCACGGCGAAGGTGGCCACGCTGGTGCA
The DNA here is from genome assembly GCA_031380045.1 of Acidimicrobiaceae bacterium. Classification (GTDB taxonomy): domain Bacteria; phylum Actinomycetota; class Acidimicrobiia; order Acidimicrobiales; family Ilumatobacteraceae; genus VFMC01. Next base: position 12,697 of record JANNFQ010000531.1, on the reverse strand, counting down.
GACCAGCACGGCTGAGTCGTTCTGGAGGATGCGGAGATCCGAGACCTCGGGCGGCAGATGCCAGCGAGCTTCATAGAGATGCTCATCGATGTCGCGCAGGTGATCGTGGACGATCCAGTAGTCACGTCCGACGAAGGCGATGCGCCGGGTGTGGAGTGCCGCGTACTGCGGGCTGGAAGCCTGGGCGACGATCAGGTCCAACGACTCGGTGGTGTCACGCGACACCAGACGCGCTGAGGGCATCGGGCCCTTCGGTTTGCCTCGACGGTATGGCATCTGGTCGAGTCCATCGACGGTGACCGTGTTGTGCGCGGCCGTGCCTTTGAACCACCGACGCCAACCCGCTGGTTCCTCGGCGTACGTGAACCGGCCGGGGTCGACGGCGATCGAACCGCCCGCACCGGCCATCTCGACACTCAACTGGTCGTAGTGGCCGTGGCCGCCGTCGCCGAGCGGGCCACAATCCAGCACTAGGAACCGCTCGTCTGCGTACGGTGTGTTCGACGCGCCCCAGCCGCTGCGTTGCGTGACGTAGCCACCTGTCGAGAACGTGGCATCGAGACGTCGTGGCGCGATGCCGTGCCTGCCCGACGATCCCGCCCAGGTGAGGTCGGGGCGATCCAGCACGTCACCAGCCATGGTGAGCAATTCTGAAAAGGCACCGACGTCGCCGTCGGACAGGCTGGGTGTGGTGCCATCAGGTCGCTGCACGTGGAGGGCGAAGTCGCAGGCGCGATGCAGTCGTTCGCGAAATCCGTTCGGTAGGACGAGTCCGAATCGGCTGGAGTTGGCGACGACTCCCACGAACGATCGCAGGACGATGTGGTGATAGTCGGTCGAGCACTCGCGGTGCACACCGTCGGGCCATACGTCGATCTGCAGGTTCGCTCCCAGCTCGGTCAATGAGCTTTGGGCGAGCTCACCGCATGGATCGGTGTGCGGCAGTGCAAGCGCAACGATGAACAGCGCGTAGAGCTCGAGGGTTCGGTGGTTGCGCTCGGCCGTCAGATGATGACGGATGTGGTCGGCATCCAGCGAGATCCGTTCGAGCAGCCTCTGAGCCAGGCCTGGTCGTAGGCCGCGGAACGCCGGTGCGTCGGCAAAGCGGCACCACGCATAGATCCAGTTCTGCACGCGTCGTGCCGAGACGTCGGACGAGTCCTGCCCGACCGGTACCTGATCGCAGAAGCGATGGACCAAGTCCTGCCACGTGTTCAGGTACCGGGCATCGCCTGTCATCGCGAACGCGTGAGCAAGGTTGAGACCCTCGTACATCTTCACCCACTCGATGCGCCACTCTTCGTCGTCGCATTGGTTGGCGCTCCAGTCGACGCAGTCGCTGAGATCCAACGTGAGAGCGCAGTGCGTGAAGACGTGACGGCATGCGTCGTCGGCCACGTGACGATCTCGTCCGAGATGGTCCACGACGCAGACGACGCGACGCGGCCCCACAGACTCGTCGTGCATGATGTTCGGGGCGGGCAGTCGTTCAACGTCCAGCACGATTGGCTCCGATCACTGCCGGAGCGAACAGCTCGGCCATTCGTGCTGCCAGCAGTTCGCCGTCGAAGCGGTCTGCCACGGTCTGCCGGCCGGCGGCTGATAGGTCGGCAGCAAGCGCCGGATCCTTGATGACTCGCCACACGGCCTCGGCCAGCGCCTCTGGTGATTCGGGCTGGACCAACAGACCGTTGTAGCCATCGTCGATCAACTCGGGAATTCCCGACACGGATGTCGACACCACCGGCAGGCCGGTTGCCATCGCCTCGACCAGAACGTTGGGAATGCCATCGCGGTCACCGTCATCGACGATGCGGCAGGCCAGCGCGAATGCTGTCGCCGAGCGGTACAACTCCAGTAGTTCGGCCTGGGTCTGGATTCCGACGAAGCGGATCTGGGCGTCCAGCCCGGCCGCATGGACGCGTTGATGCAGGTCGGCTGCGACCGGACCATCCTCGCCGGCGATGATCAGCTCGAGTTGCAGGCCGCGTGCATGCAGCAGTGCCACGGCGTCGACCAAGATGTCGAATCCCTTCTTCGGAACCAATCGCCCGACACTGACCAGGCGGGGGATGCGCGGTGGTTCATACGTTGCCCCGGCGGCAACGAGCTGTGCGAAATCCGCGTTGAGACCGTGGTACACGAGATGCACCGAAGCGTCCGACTCGACGCCGTCGAGATGAGCGTGATTGGCGCCAGTGCAGGTCACCACGAACTGAGCCTGACGCATCTTTCGCGCCAGTAGGCCGGCAGGGTTGAGGGACTGTTGGTAGATGTCCTTCGCGTGGGCGGTGAAGCTGAACGGCAGACCGGTGACGATGCTGGCCAGCCACGTGACCGTGGTCGTGCCATGCGCGAAGTGCGCGTGCAGCTGACCGACATCGCCGGCCGCGATCACCTCGTCGGCCAGTGCGACTGCCTGCAGCAGCTCCTTCGCGTAGATCTTCCTGGGTCGCCAACCCTTGTGGGCGCGAATCGATTGCGCCCCCGCAGTGCAGACGGCGCGGGTCAGGCGTACAGGATGTCGCCGGGCCACCCGACCCAAAGACGGCACGAATCCGGCCAGGTTGTGTCGTAGCCATCGGTGCAGGGGTTCGTTCGACAATGGAGTGGTGGCTGGCAGGTACATCGGCTGGGCGGCAATACGATCGACCACCGGATGGTGCTGTTCCTCGTCGGGCCGCTTCAGGACGTGCAGACGAATGTGCAATCCGGTCTGTTCGAGACGCCAGATCTCGCTGGCGATGAACAACTCGGAGATGCGCGGGTATCCCTTCAAGACGTAGGCGATGGATCGGTCAGGCATATGCACGCTCCAGCTCGTTGCAGAACCTGAGACCACACTGATCGAGGTCGAACTGACTCTCGGCGCGGCGGCGGCCGGCCGCGCCGAGAGCATGTCGAAGCGATCGATTCCGGGTGAGAAGTCGAATCGCTTCGGACAACGCAGCCACATCTCCAGGCGGCACGAGCACACCCGTGATGCCATCGACGACTGCAGTGGAAATTGCCGCGACATCGCTACCGACGATCGGTCGTGCGCATGCCATGCCTTCGAGAACGACGTTCGGCAACCCGTCGCGATCACCCGTTCGATCGACGACCGATGGCACGATCACCATGTCGGCGGCCGCGTACTGCGCGGGCAGCTCATCATGAGTTTTCCGGCCGACGAACTGCACACGGTCGCCGAGGGCAAGGGCCTCCGCCTGGGCCTGCAGCGCCGCTCGGAGAGGACCGGCGCCCACGACTTTCAGGTGAACGCCGGTCAGTTGTGCCATGGCCTGAACCAGTACCTCGAAACCCTTCTTCTCGACCAGTCGACCAACGGCCAACAGCTGCAATACGGGACCATCGGGTGGGTCGGCGACACAGAAGCGATCGAGGTCGACACCGTGCGGCAGAAGGGTTGGGGGACATCCCACGTCGTTCAGCGCGACGGCCACGTCGGGGTTGCACGCGACCACCGTCGAGGCACTTCTTGCCCGACTCGCCAGCACCCGTGCGGTCACCTTTCGGGCGTCGACGGCGTGGACGCTGAATCCGAACGGCACGCGCAGGTGCCTTGCGGCCACCTGTGCGACGGCAGCAGGCTGATGGGCAAAGTATCCGTGTACAGCCATGACGTGGATGTCGAAAAGTCGCTGCGCGACCTCGGCGCCCTGCCGCTCGGCATCGCCATCGGCCAGGATCTGGACGTCCAATTCGTCGCTGTGCGGCTGGACCCACGCCGAATCACCGGTCTTGGTGGCGAAGACAGCGGCCAGCATTCCTGCCTTGCGCAGCGCCAGCAGTTCGTTCAGTGCGAACGTCTCGGACAACCTTGGCCAACCGGACACGACCACGGCGATGCCTCCGGTGCGGCGGGGTTGCGGTGACCCGCGCAGCTCAGAGGTATTCGACATTCGGCCCCTCCATGCGGTGGCGTGTATCCAGCACGGCCTGGGCGTGACGAACGATGAACTCGTAGTCGAAACTGTCGTGATCGGTCAGCAGCACGACCAGATCGGCGTCGGTCACTGTCGCCATGTCGGTGACCACGCGCCGTCCGCCAACACGCTCGAACATCTCCAGACCGACGTGTGGATCGGCGATCAACAGTTCGGCGCCGTCGGCAGCCAACAGCTGGGCAACGGCCATCGCCGGCGACTCGCGCGCGTCGCTGGTGTTGCGCTTGTACGCCAGGCCCAGCAGGAGGATGCGGCTGCGTGACACAGCGATGCCGGCGCGGTTCAGCGACTTGGCGACACGATCGGCGACGTATCGGGGCATCTGATCGTTCACGTTGTTGGCCAGTTCGACGAACCGGAACGGCCGACCCGTGCGGCGACGCACCATCCACGACAGGTAGCTCGGGTCGATGGGCAGGCAGTGGCCCCCGACCCCGGGGCCGGGTGTGAACCGCATGAACCCGAACGGCTTGGTGGCTGCTGCATCGATCGCTCCCCACACATCGACACCCAGTTCGCCGGCGAAGACGGCCAGCTCGTTGACCAGCGCGACGTTGACATGTCGGAACGTGTTCTCGATCAGCTTGGCGAGCTCGGCCTGCCGCGTGCCGTCGACCTGTATGACCCTCTCGGTGATCGCACCGTAGAACTGGCACACGGCGGCCAGGGACGCTGCGTCGATGCCCGAGCAGAGCTTCGGTGTGTTCGCGAACGTCCAGGTCGGATTGCCCGGATCGATGCGTTCGGGGCTGTACCCAACCATGAAGTCGGTGCCGGCACGCAGCCCTGATCCCGACTCCAAGAGGGGCACGACCAGCTCCTCGGTGGTGCCCGGATAGGTGGTCGATTCGAGCACGACGAGAGATCCGGGACGCACGTAGTCTGCGATCGCCTTGGCTGCCGTCACCACGAACGACAGATCGGGGTCGCCGTCGTTCAACGGGGTCGGCACGGTGATGATGGCGACGTCGAAGTTCTCTAGTGCGGCCTGATCGTCGGTGGCGACGTAGCGCCCGCAGTCCAGCGCCGCACGAACCTTCGCCGATGGCACATCGACCGTGAACGACCGTCCGTCGGCAAGCGCCTTCGTTCGATTGATGTCCACGTCGTAGCCGACGACATCGAAACCGGCGTCGACGGCAGCGATGGCCAGTGGAAGCCCCACGTAGCCTTGGCCGATCACGACGACACGAGGTGTCTTCGGGTGGCTGGCGTCCATGTCAGGCCATTCCTGCAGACAGCAGGGATCGACGAGCGACACGTGCGCGAACCCAATCGAGTTCGGTCGCCAGACCGGTGCGCAGATCGACGACGGGCGTCCATCCCAGTCGGGTTCGTGCGACGGTCGTGTCGGCGGCCGTGCGCCGCACGTCGCCGCGCTGGACGTCGAATCGCTCCATCGGAATTCTTTCGCCGACCAGGTCCTCCAACTCGGTGATGACCTCGGCCATCGACGCCTCGTGGCCCCCGCCGACGTTCACGATCGTGGGGGCGCGTTCCACGAACGCGCATCGCATCACCGCATCGACGACATCATCCACATGGGTGAAGTCGCGAGACTGCGAGCCGTCACCGTACAACTCGAAGACGGGACCGCCGCATGCCGCTTCGCACAGGCGCCGGAACGCCATGTCGGGGCGCTGGCGGGGGCCGTACACGGTGAAGAAGCGCAATGCCACCACCTGCATGCGCTCGCTGCGGTACACGTTGGCGAGGTCTTCGCACGTGCGCTTCGAGACGCCGTAGGGCGAGCGCGGCTGGGTCGGGGTCACGTGTTCGATGCACGGGTACGTTTCGGCGTCGCCGTACACCGACGACGAGCTGGCCATCACCACGCGGCCGCAGTCGACAGCAATCGCTGCCTCCAACACGCGTTGGGTGGCCACGATGTTGTCGTGGACGTAGTCGTGGAAGCCGTCGCCGAAGCTTGCCCGTACCCCGGGCTGTGCGGCCAGGTGAAACACCGCGTCGGCGCCGGACATCAGCCGATCCAGATCGGCGGTCGCGACATCGGCCTCGACCAGTGCGAACCGGCGGGCGCCGGCCATCGGGGCCAGGTTCTCCTCCTTGGCCGAACGCTCGTAGTACGACGTGAACGCGTCGATGCCGACCACTTCGTGGCCGTCGGCGAGCAGACGCTCGGTCAGGTGCGAGCCGATGAAGCCGGCGCATCCTGTGACGATCGCTCTCATCGAGCCTCCTTCGTGGTCGACCGGTACACGGCGTGTACTGGGCGGGTCGACCTCGGTGGTCACTGTCATCCGGTACAGGTCGTAGCGGCAATCAGCCATGGGTGCTAGGACCCATGGCAAGCTGGGCCGCCGACGACCTGGTCGAACCGTTGATACAGGGTCGTAGACCAATGGACGATGGCGCGCGAGACGTGCGCTGTCAGATGCTGATGCGGTGACCCGCTACGTCTTTTCGTCCCACGATGGTTTCGGGCTTGGACATGTCCGCCGGAACACGCTCATCGCCGCAGCCCTGCTGCAATCAGAACCCGATGCTCAGATCACACTGGTCACCGGTGTGGTCATGAAACCCAAGTGGCTCATCGACGATCGCATTCGCTTCGTGACCGTTCCACCCATGTTGAAAGACGGCGACGGTGCGTACCGTCACCACACCATGTCGTTCGAGTCGGCCATCGCAGTACGCGAGCGGGTGTTTGCCGAGACCATCAGGTGCGTCGAACCCGATGTGGTCGTGGTCGACCGTCATCCCTTCGGAATCGCCGGTGAGTTGCGGTTGGGGTTGGACATCGCCCGGCAGGCGGGGGCTTACCTTGCGCTCGGTCTTCGCGACATCCTGGACGAGCGGTCATGTGTCGAGGAGGAGTTGGCCGGGCCGGGCTGGGCCGGAGTCGCCGACGTCTACGATCGTGCGCTGGTCTACGGCGAACGTGTGCTGTGCGACCACGTATCCGAGTACGGCTTGCCGCTGCGGCCCGAGTACTGCGGCTGGGTCGTCGATCCGCCGGCCGTCGTGCGTCGAGACCGGAATCTGCTGGTGGTCGCCGCCGGCGGAGGCGGCGACGGGGAAGAAGTGTTCCGTCTGGGTGTCGATGTGCTCAAGCGACTACGTGACCGTCGCGGTGTGTTGATCGCCGGCCCATACGCGGCGAAGCTCGCCGACCCGGGTTTGGGTGATCGCGTCCAGATCGTCCGTGACGCAGCGGGTTGTTCGTCATGGTTTGCGGGCGCCGGATCAGTGGTGCAGATGGCGGGATACAACTCGACCTTCGAGTCACTTGCCGCCGGCATCAGGCCCGTCCTGGTCCCGAGGCGCAGCCCCCGGCGCGAGCAGGCGGTGCGGGCCACGCGACTGGCCGCGTTCGGCTTGGCCGACGTCGTCGACCCGGGCGCGAGTGCCGAGGAGGTCGCCTGGCTGTTGCGACGCCCCAGGCTGGTCGATGCATCGGAACTGGACGCAGTGGGCATCAAGCTGGATGGCGCACAACGCGCTGCCGCAACGCTGGCTGCGCATGCGCTGCCGCGGTGCGCCGGCGTACCCGGTGACAACCAACTGGCGATGCGCTGATGCTGAACGCAATCTTGCGATTCCGCGACATCATCTCGACATACCGCAAGTCGTTGTTGCTGGGCACCACGCTGACCATCGTCGATGTAGCGGTCAGCTTGGCAGAGCCATGGCCGCTCCGAACCGTGGTCGATGGAGTGCTGCGCCCAGATGGTGGTCGCGTCGACGACGCGCAACTTCGCATCGCCCTCGCCGTTCTGGCGATGGTGGTGCTGGTCGCCATCGGCTCGGTTGTCAGCTACTGGTCGATGCGGTTGCTGAGCGCTGCAGGTCTGAACATCGGAAGCGATCTGCGCGAGCGGGTGATGGCGCATCTTCAGGGCCTTTCGCTGCGCTTTCACGGCGATCACCGTGTCGGCGACCTGTCGGCGCGGGTGACCAGCGATGTCGACAACTCGCAGGAGATGTTGGTGCAGGTGCTGGCGACGCTGTTCCCGAACGTCCTGTTGGTCGTTGGCATGTTCGTGGTGATGATGTTCCTCGACCCGGTGTTCACACTGCTGGCGCTGACGTCCACGGTGCCGCTGGTCATCGCCACCCATCGGTCGCGCTCTCGGTTGCGCGAGGCGGCGCGACGCACTCGCAAAGCGAACGGCGAGCTGGCATCGGCAGCCACCGAAAGCCTGGCGGCTGTCCACTTGGTGCAGGCGTTCACCCTCGAGCACGATCGCATGCAGCGCTTTGCCGGTCTCAGCAGAACCAGCCGGCAGGCGGGGCTGGAGGCTGTTCGCTATCAGGCTCGGTTCGGGCCGATGGTCGACATTGCCGGCATGCTGTCGGCCGCACTGGTGCTGTGGCTGGGCGCCAACCGGGTACTGGACGGCAGTCTGAGCCTGGGCGTGCTGCTGGTCTTCTTGAGCTATCTGGGATCGCTGTTCAAGCCCATCAAAGCACTGTCGAAGTTGTCGACAGTGGTATCGAAGGGTGCCGCGGCGACCGAGCGCATCATCGTCACGCTGGACACCGTTCCCGAGATCGTGGATCGTCCGCGCGCTGTTCGCCTACCGATCATGGGGGGAATCCGGTTCGACGATGTGTCGTTCTCGTACGGGCGCGAGTCGGTGCTGAACAACCTCAGCTTCGACATCGAGCCTGGCCAGACGGTGGCACTGGTAGGTCCCACAGGCGCGGGAAAGTCGACCATCGCCTCGCTGATCCCGCGGCTGGTCGATGTCGACAGCGGAGCCGTCACCATCGACGACATCGACGTGCGCGACTTCAAACTCGCATCGCTGCGCGGTCAACTGGCCATGGTCCTGCAAGAGTCGGTGCTGTTCAACGGAACGTTGCGAGACAACATCGTCTGCGGGCGACAGGGTGCCGGCGCAGCAGACGTGGCGCGGGCCGCCCGTCTAGCACTGGTCGACGAATTCGCCTGCCGGCTACCTGCGGGTCTGGACACGCACATCGGCGAGCGTGGCGCGAACCTTTCGGGGGGACAGCGGCAGCGGGTGGCGATCGCCCGCGCAATTCTTCGTGATTCGCAGATCATCATCCTCGACGAACCAACCAGCGCGCTGGACGCGGCATCCGAGCAACTGCTGATGGAAGCGCTGTCGAACCTTCCCGCGGGTCGCACGACGTTGGTGATCGCTCACCGATTGTCCACGGTGCGCCAGGCAGACAGGATCCTGGTGATCGAGGCGGGGGCCCTGATCGAATCCGGCAGCCATGACGAGTTGATCCGCCGCGGCGGGTTGTACTCGCGGTTATCGTCGTTCCAGAGCGCTCGCAAGGCGGAGGCGGCCACGTATCCCGCCTTTCCACCTCCGATCGCTTCCTGAGCGCTCGGGTGGCAACACATCGGCCGCAGGCAAGCGGGCGGGTTCCATGGCTCGGCAGGATCTTGTCAAGGTGCGAGAGTGACCCGTGCGGAAACATGGTCGGGGCGGCACTATTGACGTCGTGGGTCGACTACTGGAATGGGTAGCGGGCACTTCTGTGCTGGCTTCCACTTTGGTCCTGCCAGCAACCGCTCTCGCCCACATGGCTGATGCCAACGTTGATCCTGGACTCGCCGAATCGATTCAGACGGCGCCATCCGTCGGTGACGGTGACCCGTACATCGTTCAGTTCGTCGAGGGTGCCAATGCAGAGGTCGAGGCTCGTCGACTGCAGAAGGATGGCGTCGATGTCGCCGTCACGTACGACAACGTCTTTGCCGGCGCCATGGTCTCGCTGCAGCCCGATCAGCTGGCCGATCTGCGACACGACGAGCGCGTCGCGTCGATCTCCCGCGATCGCACGTTCACTGCCACGACGATCCAGAGCGGAGCATCCTGGGGTCTCGACCGCATCGACCAGGTTCGGACAACACCATCGGGTACGTACGAGTACCAGGCGACCGGTCTGGGCGTTGATGCATACGTCATCGACTCGGGCATCCGCGCCGATCATGTCGAGTTCGGCGGGCGAGTTGCGCCCGGCGCGTACATCGGCGCACTCGGGGGGCCGGGGGACTGCGCCGGCCACGGGACGCACGTTGCCGGCACCATCGGCGGCTCGACCTACGGCGTCGCCAAGCAGGTTCGCCTGATCCCGCTGAAGGTGATCGGATGTGACGGGACCACGACTGGTAGCTGGGTCATCCTGGCGCTCGACTGGATCATCGATCACCACCAGGCCGGTGCGCCGGCCGTGCTGAATGCCAGCCTGGGTGGGCCGCGCAGCCCAGACGTCGATGCCGCGTTCCAAGCCGCAATCGACGATGGCATCACCGTGGTCGTTGCTGCCGGCAACGAGAGCATGGATGCTTGCAACGAGACGCCTGCGGCTCTTCCGGCCGCCCTGACGGTTGCCGCCACCGACATCAACGATGTGTCACCCGACTTCTCGAACTACGGCTCGTGCGTCGACATCTTTGCCCCTGGAGTCTCGATCACATCTGCGTGGAACACATCGTCGACTGCCTTCGCGTCGATCAGCGGAACATCGATGGCATCGCCACACGTGGCCGGAGCCGCAGCACTGTTGCTGCAGGGCGATCCGACGATGTCACCTGCGGCCGTGGCAGCAACGTTGAGAGCGCACGCGATTCGTGGCGTGATCACCAACGAGGGACCAGCTTCACCCAACCTGTTGCTGCACACGCAACCGGCGCCAGGTTTCCTGCCGTTGGCTCCTGCACGACTGCTCGAGACCCGTGCGGGGCTGTCCACCATCGATGGGCAGTTTGCCGGTGTGGGCACCCTGGTGGGTGGGGCAATCGTCGAACTGGCCGTCGGCGGACGAGGTGGCGTCGAAGTCGACGCGTCGTCGGTCGTGCTGAACGTCACGGTTGTCGAGCCAGCGGCGGCCGGGTTCGTCACGGTCTATCCGTGTGGCTCGATCATCCCGAACAGCTCCAGTGTGAACTTCCGCGCCACAGCAACCGTCGCCAATGCCGTGGTGTCGAAGGTCGGAACCGGCGGCCGGGTGTGCATCTTTTCGAACGTGGCGACGAACTTGGTCGTCGACGTCAGCGGCTACTTCCCCTTCGGCGCTGGATTCGCGTCGATCGTTCCCTCCCGGGTGCTGGAAACCCGACCGGGGCTGGCGACCATCGACGGCCAGTGGGCCGGTATCGGCCCCAGCACGGGTGGCACCTTGGTGCAGCTACCGGTTGCCGATCGCGCGGGTGTCGATGTCGATGCGGCGGCCGTGGTCTTGAACGTCACCGTTGTCGACCCAACGGGTGCGGGTTTCGTGACCGTGTTTCCCTGTGGCACTGCCACCCCCAACAGTTCCAGCGTGAACTTCGGCGCGGGGGCAACCGTGGCGAACGCCGTGGTCACCAAGGTGGGCCAGGACGGCCTTGTCTGCCTGTACTCGAACGTGACCACCCAACTGGTCGTCGATGTCAACGGGTTCTTCCTCGCCGGGGTCGGGTTCCAGTCGCTGGAACCGGCACGGCTGCTCGAGACCCGTGCTGGATTGTCCACGGTCGACTCGCTGTTCGCCGGGGCCGGTGCGGTGTCGTCGGGCGGGGTGGTCGAGTTGCAAGTCGCAGGTCGCGGCGGGGTCGCGATCGACGCGACGGCGTTGGTGCTGAACGTGACCGTCGTCGACCCTGCTGCAGCTGGCTTCGTCACCGTGTATCCCTGCGGCTCGGCCATCCCCAACACATCCAGCGTCAACTTCGCGGCAGGCGCCACAGTTGCGAATGCGGTCGCTTCGAAAGCTGGTGTGGGCGGCCGTGTGTGCCTGTACTCGAACGTGGCGACGAACCTTGTCGTCGATGTGACCGGCTACTTCGCCGCCGCCTGAGGGCCGGCGAACCGGGGTCGATGTCGGGATGGGGTCGATCTGATGAACAACGTGCGGCATCCCCCGCATCGGCGGTACGCGTTGTCAGACTGCGTGGGCCATGTCGTACAACCAGACTCGCGTCTCCGAATCGGCTGCCCAGACGATTGCCTCCATCACGCGCTCCACCCGATGGCAGCTCGTCGACGAACTTCGGCTGACCTTTGACGCACACCATCCGCAAGGAATGGCGCGTGTCGGGTCGATGTGGTGGATCTCGACGGTCGATGTGCATGCCCGACGCGGGCTGGTTCTTGCGGTTGATCACCGTGGCAATCTGGTCGAGGAGGTGCCGGTCGGCGACCGCCAGCGTTACCACCCCGGTGGCATGGACTTCGACGGCACCGCCTTCTGGGTTCCGTGCGCCGAGTATCGACCGCACTCGACCACAGCGGTGTACCGCGTGCAGCCCGGCACGGCGTCCGAATTCGTCTTCGACGTCGATGATCACATCGGTGCGATGGCGCGCTGTGGGCCCGACGGAGATCTGGTCGGATGGTCGTGGGGCTCGCGTCGCTTCTATCGATGGACGATCGGCGGACGTCTGCAGGCGGCCCGCATCAATCCGTCGTTCTTCGTCGATCATCAAGATTGTCAGTGGGTCGACGGTGGTCGTCTGTTGTGCAGCGGCGTCGCCGAGGTCGGCTTGGCATCAGGGCCCGGTTGGTTGGGTGGGTTGGGACTGCTGAATGTCGCCGACCTGGTGATGGAACGTGAAGCGCCGATGGCGCTCTACTCGCCGTCGGGGCGAGTGGTCACCCACAACCCCGTGTGGTCCGAGGTTGTTGGCGGTCAGCTGGTGGTGCACTTCTTGCCCGACGACGGCGCCGGCACCATCGTGTCGTACGCGACGCCGCTCATCGCCCGCGCGGGCTGAGTCGTCGCGACGATTCGCGATCGTCGGTCAACTCGCTGTACAGGCG
>JANNFQ010000525.1:0-1727 GCA_031380045.1 Acidimicrobiaceae bacterium | reverse complement strand
TGCCTGTATCCCGTCGAACAACCACCTCAAAGCACTCACCGGCGCGCCGAAACACCAACTTGCCGACCCCGCGCTCGCAGCTCGGCTGGTCAGGGCGAACGCATCCCAACTGCTCACCGGGGCGAGCCCGTCGACGTCGATCCCTCGAGACGGAACCTTTCTCGGAGGGTTGTTCGAATCGCTCGCCGCGCTGTCGGTCCGCGCGCTCGCACAGAGCTGTGACGCCCGCGTCTCGCATCTACGAACCAAGGGCGGACGCCACGAAGTCGACTTCATCGTCGAGGCCGACGAAGGCGTCGTCGCCATCGAGGTCAAGCTGTCGGCCGCTGTCAACGATACGCACGTCTCGCACCTGCACTGGCTCCGCAACGAGCTCGGCGACGACTGCATCGACGTGATCGTGCTCAACACCGGCCCCGAGGCCTACCGACGTTCCGACGGGGTAGCGGTCGTACCGCTCGCGCTGCTCGTCGCGTGACAGCAGCACCCTTCGGGCAGCCGATGGCGGGAACACGATGGTTGTGCGACGGGTCGTTGCACAACCACCAGCGCGAGCGACGCTGTCTTTCCAGATCGGAGGACTGTTTCGTTCCAGATCCGAGCCCCCGAACAGAACGACCGGCGAGTCGCGTCGACTCAGCGCGTTCGACTCAACGGCGAGTGTGGAGGCTGTTGGCGAGAGTGTCTGAAGCGCACGGGTCGGCAGGTTGGGTGTAGTGGGCGCCCCCGGCAGGGATCGAACCTACGACCTGCGGTTTAGGAATGCGGTCGAGCAGGTCTCGTTGAGTCGCTTCTAGCCGCATCTGACCTGCTCACCTCCACTCTTCGTCTCATCTGGTCTCGTTGAACATCATGCAGTAGCGCGCCGTAGATGGACAAGTGGACGGACAAGTGGATGGACAACTTTCGCGGCTCAGCGGGTCCGACACACCGGGCGCTTCGGGAGCCACGAATCGGCTGTGAGCGTGGGTCTGGTAAACCGTTGCTCACCCTTGGGAGCGTCTCTCCGACAGCGACCTCGGACCGTGTTCGAGACTTGTGAAGGCACCGGCGAGTTCGCAGTCACCGACGAGCGTGAGCCGGCTGCGTCGTGTCTGCGCGATAGCCGATCCGAAATGTCACGCCCAGTTCGTTACATCTCGTTACATTTCGTCGTGAGGCCGGATCGACGGCTCAGGACACCGAGGTCACCCGACCGTCGGGTGAGGAGTTGATGGTCAGTCCGGCGCTGTCGAGTTGGCGCAGCAGGTCGGGGGAAGCCGTCGGCGACGACGTCTGGGAGTCGGTACATCTCGTCGAGGATCGCCTCCGCAACCGGGTCACCATCGGTGGCGATCAACCAGGCGACGTCGCCGCCGCCGGTGATGCGGATGATGTAGTTGAAGAACGGGCAGCACGCTGCCTCTCGGCGCGAGAGGTCTCGGACCCATTCCTCGACACCGGGTCGTGCCTCGAAGCGAAACATCAGCCCGGCACCGGTGCGTTCGCGGCCAGTGAGTGCGTGGGCGAAGAGGCGGCCGTATTCGCTCATCCGTTCCTGTGGGATGTCTTGGGCGTCGGTCATGTCGCAGACGAGCGACGACGAGGTTGGTCGTGTTGGTGGCGGTGCGGTCATGCCGGGAACTGTAAACTCTGGAGTCATGTCTAGAGTCAAGAGCTTGCGGTGAAGATCGGTGCGGTCGCCCGACAGGCCGGCGTGTCGATCGACACGGTGCGCTTCTACGAGC
>JANNFQ010000518.1:0-1871 GCA_031380045.1 Acidimicrobiaceae bacterium | reverse complement strand
CGCGTCGGCGTTCGGGTTCCTGCCTTCGAGAAAGGAACCGCAAATGATCACACCAACTTTGTCGCTGGAGCGTCGCCCCGACGGCGTCTTCAGCGCGATCGAGCAACAGGCGTTGCTCGGCTTCCTGGGCGGATACTCGGGACTGACCCGAGACGCCTACGCCTTGGATCTGCGCCAATTCGCCTCGTGGTGCCAGCAACGGCAGCTCGCCTTGTTCGACGTCGCCCGCAACGACATCGAAGGCTTTGCCCGACAACTCGAAGAACTCGGCAGAGCACGAGCGACGATCTCGCGTCGGCTATGCACGATCACCAGCTTGTACCGCTACGCCGTCGAAGAAGGACTACTCGACCGGTCACCTGCGGTCCATGTGCGTCGACCACGACTGGACTACGAGTCCAACGCCACCGGGTTGGACCGCAACGAGGTCGGCGCGATGTTGGTCGCCGCCGGCCTCGCGGGCGCCCGCGATCATGCCCTGATCTCGCTGCCGGCCCTGAACGGGCTACGTGTCTCGGAAGCAATCGGCGCCGACATCGAACGCCTCGGGCTCGAACGCGGTCACCGCACCCTGCTGGTGCACCGCAAGGGCGGCAAGCACGTCATCATCCCGCTAGCGCCCAGAACTGCGCGTGCGGTCGATCTGGTCGTTGGTGAACGCACGGACGGGCCAATCTTCCTAGGTCGAGATGGCCAACGACTCGATCGCCACGGCGCATCGCGGATTGTGCGGCGCATCGCCCGCCACGCCGCTATCCACAAGCGAGTTGGACCACACACACTGCGTCACGCGTTCATCACCGCCGCTTTGGATGCAGGCGTCCCATTGCGCGACGTCCAAGAAGCCGCCAGCCATGCCGACCCGCGCACCACCATGCGCTACGACCGAGCCCGCATCTCACTCGACCGTCACGCCACCTACATCGTGTCCACCTTCATCGCCGGAGCCTCCCGCTCACCACAAATGTCCGCTCCGCCCTCGACAGAACGAGCGCGGAGCGGGCATTCGGGGCGGTCGTTCTGTCCGTTCTGGAGGGCAGTTCGCCTGTATTACGGTTGTACATCCGCTCGCAATAGGCGGGGCGGCGAACCAAGGAGAGTCAGATGAAAAAGCTGATTACTGTGGTGACGATTGTGGCGGCAGGGTTGAGTGTCGGAGGCACCGCCTTCGCTGGGGAACAGACAGGAGGGCCGAACCCCAAGCCGACGCCAATCGACAACTTTGGTCATGCCCAGTCGATCTGTGCGTTCAGCGGAACGAACGACGACGCGACCGGCGGGGGCGCGCCATTGGAGGTGGGCAAGGTGCAGAACTGGGGCCACACCCTTGCGAACGCCAAGGCCTTGTTCACCCAGGCACAGTTGGCTGCGTTCGTGGCAGCTAATGCGCCGGGTGTGACCTGCAACGGGCACACCGGCATCATCGCCACCGTCTTCCCCTGAACAGAAGCGAGGCCCCGGTGCGTGGCGACGTCGGGGCTTCGCTCGCTTGGGACCGTGGAGTCCAGTTGGGCGACGTCCATAACTGCGTCGATCTGTCCTGCTACCAGATCGCGTCGATCAACGCGTAGACGGCACACGCAACGACGGCAAGTGCGAACAGAACCACGCCGATCGTGACCGGGGCTCGAGGTCGGGAAATCGGAGAGTTCTTCGCCTCCTGCCACTTCCTCACCGTCGGCGCTGGCGTCCAGTGGAACGGAACGTTGTGGTCTGTGCCGTGTTGCTTGCCGCAGATGGCTTCGAGCTCTCCCGCCGGTCGCTCGAGATACCAGTACGCCCCGCCAGCGTTACCTCCTGCCGAGTCCACCCGAAGCTCGCGCCCACACGCCGGACAGGGCACGAACTCCACGCTGACCGCTCGGTAGAGG
>JANNFQ010000226.1:0-1614 GCA_031380045.1 Acidimicrobiaceae bacterium | reverse complement strand
GCAAACGGGCCGCTGTTGCCGGCGCTGTCGCTCCAGGTGCCGCTGCCGTTGGCCGGGTTGACCCGCGCCTCCACGTGCACCGCGTGTCCACCGGGCGTCGTCACCACGGTGAAGCCAAACCCGGCTGTGCCGTCGGGATTGAGCACGACGGTGCCCACCACGGGCGCCCGTTGCGGCGCGCCGCACTGGTCGTCGAAGCCGTCGAGCGAGTAGATCGTGCCGGTCTGATGGATCGTGACCGTGACGCGATTGCAAAAGGGCTGCAACTGCCAGCTATACGTGCCGAACGGCTGCGCCGCCGCCGGCGACAGCGGGAAGGCGAGTGACAGCGCGAGCAGGGCCAGCAGACGGTGCGAGAACGGCATGCCTCAGCTATCGGCCGGCACGACCTCGCCTTGACCCGCCCGCGATCGCGTTGCCTCAGCGCTTGATCACGAGCACGTTGAACTCGGCGCCGGCCGGCATCGCCGATCCGTTCTGCGTCACGATCCGCCAGCGCGGCGCCACGTAGGCGACCGCGATCGGGACATGCCGGAAGGCCGGTGCGGTGCCCGACACCTTGATCGGGCCTTCAATCTGCAGCGCCGTGGAGCCGGCCCCAGCTCCGGCCTGCACGAGCAGCCCGATACCCGAGAAGCTGGTGGCGCGGATGCCAGCGCCATTCCACGAAAAACCGAAGACTCCAAAACGGCCTTCGCTGTATCCGTAGACCCCTGCTCCGTTGTCGGAAATGCCGAGTACTCCGCTGGCGTCGGCGCTCTCACCACGAACTCCCGCGTTCCCCGGCGTGTGGCTGATCGCCGGATTCCCCCACTGTCCATAGATCGCGGCGTCGCCATTGACGGGATCGCCGTTCTCGCTGGCGGCGCAATCGGATCCACAGCATCAGTCGTCGCAGGATGATGATCAGCGCGAGCCACGACATCACCAGCAGGGAACCGAGGTCGAAGACGTACCAGGCGAGTGCTCCCAGCACCAGGATGACGCCTTCGGCGCCATCGAACTGCGCGCCGCTCGTGCGTACGAGGTAGTCCTCGCCGAACGTGATCGACCCCTCGGCCGATTCGGCCTCGAGCCGAGCGTTTCCTGTTCCGACGCGTCCGGTGATAACCTGCGAAGCTTTCGCGACGATGCCCTGGTGTCGATCGTGGACCGAACCCCGCGCGCTGCACAGGCGGTAGTCGATCGCTGCCCGATCGCTCACCACGCCGATGCGGATCCCGCCATCGGTCGATCGCAGTTGGACTCGGCCCGACTCGCATGCGAGTCCCAGCAGGACGATGTTCTCGAAGACTGTCTCGATGCGCGCGCGTCGAGTCGAGAGTCCTTCGATGTTCACGTCGCCCCAATCGATGCGGCTGCATTCGAGATCGCCGGAGTGATTCTTGATCGTCACCGTCTGGCCGCCAGGTCGGATCACCAGCGAACTCGCGATGTCGGTGACTTCGATCTCGGAGTCCTTCGCATCGATCTCGATCGCCAGCGAGCGCGGGACGAAGACCTGCCAGGAATCGTCGGAAAGGCGCAGCGCGGTGCTCGTCGCTTGGGCGTCGACCTCGACCGACGTGGAGTCGGAGTGCAGCGCAACGTAGTCGTTGCCCCAGCCCTGGACCG
>JANNFQ010000401.1:0-28875 GCA_031380045.1 Acidimicrobiaceae bacterium | reverse complement strand
GCCGACGGCACCGCCATCGATGCGAAAGTGCAGGCGCGGGTGGCCGCGGCAACCACCGACGAGGCGAAGGTGCGCTTTGCCGACTCACGTGACGAGGCTCTGGATCTGGATCTCGAAACCGAGCCGGTGCGCGACGTGGGCGTGCTGTTGTCGATCGCCGGAGTAGAACCTGAGGCGTCGCGCCAGACCAGCACCGAGGTCATCGTGTACCGCTCGACCGCAGACCAGCAGACGTTCCTTTTGACCGTGTCTGCGGCGGGCGACGGCGCCAGCATCACGTCGTCGACGTTGCAACCGTCGTGAGCAACGAGTGGGCGATGTCCAGCGCCCGCTGTGCCTCGCTCTCGTCCATCGTCCACTCGGGATCCAGGGCGTGTCGACGGAGCGCGTGCAGTTCGTCGCGACCGTGTAGTCGGATGATGGTCGGATCGGCCAGCTGAGCCAGGTCTGCCGCGGCCGCGGCCTCGACGATGGCCGTGCGCACGTCGCCCCCTTGGTGTCGCACCACCGCGGCATCCAGGCGCGCCACCGCCAGCCGGAGCGCAGCGCCGACCGAACCGAGTTCGTTCCGGCGTGCTGCGTTGAACGATCGGACGAACACGACCAGCGCCGGTACGTAGATGGCGCTGAGCACGGCCATTGCGGCCTGCACCGGCAAGGTGGTCAGCGTCGCCACGACCGCGCCGGTGACGAACGCCAGCGAGAACCATGTCTCGTAGCGGGCACCGGCCCGACCGCGGCTGGCCACGGGTGCTCGTTGTTGCAGCAGGCTGTCGAAGGCGTGCCGGCCGACGGTGGTCGACATGCCGATCAGACCGGCGATGACCAGCAGCAGGGCTCGGCTCACCCCCAGCACGCCGACCAGCGTCAGTGACGCCGGCGCGCTGATGGCGATCATCACCAATGCCTGCTCGCTGAACCGCTTGCGCAGCATCGGGGTGATCACGTTGCCCAAGAACCCACCGACCCCGTAGATGCCGAGGGCCGCGCCATAGACCCAGGCCGGTTCGTTGGCCTGGCGCAAGGTGAACGCCATGGTGAACACGAAGAAGCCGACTGCGCCGCGAATGGCGGTGAAGCCGATGGAACCGACCACGATCATCGGCACATGCAGCTCGGCGTACACAACGGGTTCCTCCAGCGTGGGCAGCGCTGCGGGATGCGGATGCAGTCGCGACATCGCGACCGCGGCAACGACGAACAACACGCTGGCGACTCGCAGGACCCAAGCCGCGCCGGCAGTGGCCAACACTGCGGTGGCCGCTGCCGCGCCCGCGCCGCCGACCACAGAACTGAGCCGAGCAAGGCCGGCATACGTGGCCACCAACCGTTCGGGGCTGTCATCAACACGAGGGACCAATGCCTGTTTCACGATGCCCGATGCTCGGCTGGCGACCAACAGGACGATCGCGTACGCGTAGAACGACAGTTGGTACAGCGACGACGCCAGCAGCAGACAGCACGTGGCACGGATCAGAAAACACGCGACGCCGAGCATCTGCGGGCGGCGACCGAAGCGATCGACCATCGGGCCGATGAGTGGCGCAAGGACAGCCAGTGGCGCCAACGTGATGACGAGGTACAGCAGCACCTGCTCGCGCGATGCGTCGGAACTGAGGCTGAAGAACAGCGAGCCGGCCAGCGAGACGGTGACGAAGGCGTCGCCCGCGGCTTGCACCGAATGGGCGATGGCAAGTGGCGTGACGCGAGGGGGACCCACCAACAGCAGCCGGAGGCGTTGTGTCACTGTCGCATTGTGTCGTGATTCAGGAGGGTTGTGTCGAGGGCGTCCGCGCGAAATCCGAGGCAGCGGAGGCACCGGCGTCGAGCCGAGCGGCGATCTCGACGATGCGGACACGGAGTTCATCGGGTTCGAGTACCCGAAAGGCCACCCCGATCAACCCGATATGTAGCATCGTGCGATTGCGGTGATCGTCGTGATCACGGCGAACAGGGGGACTCATGGGCGTTGCATTGACCAAGGACTCGATCGATCTCGGCATCGTCGTCAGCGATCCCGAAGCCGCATTGGCCTTCTATCGCGACGTGTTGGGGTTCGAGAATGCCGGCGAGATGGCCATGCCAGGTGGGGGCACCATGTATCGGCTGATGTGTGGCACCAGCATGATCAAACTGGTGCACCCCGCGTCACCGCCACCGGCCGTAGCGCCACCCGGTGGCATTCCTGGCGCAACGGGGTATCGCTACTTCACCGTCTCGGTGTCGAACATCGACGAGATCACCGACGCGTGCGCCGCCGCAGGTCGCAGGGTGGTCGTACCGGTGCGCGAGCTGCGCGCCGGCATCACCATCTCCATCGTCGAGGACCCCGACGGCAACTGGGTCGAGTTCCTGAAGGTCGGCTGAGTGCCCGTCATCTCGTTCAGCCACCAACTGCGGCTGTTGGCCGAGGCACAGCCCCATCGGCCGGCGATCACCTGTGGCGAACGATCGGTCACGCGGGCCGAGTTCGTAGAGCTCGCCGACGACCTTGCCGTCGAGCTGCGCGGCCTGGGAGTGGTTGCCGACGACATGGTCACGATCGCACTGCCGAACTCGATCGACTGGTTCGTCGCCTTCGCCGCCGCATGGCGGTTGGGCGCCATTCCGCAACCCATCTCGTCGCGGTTGCCTGCGCGAGAGATCGACGCCATCGTCGAACTGGCCGATCCCAAGGTTGTCATCGGCGTTCCAGACGGTTCGATCAGCGGGCGCTCCACACTGCCCATCGGACACACGGCGCCGGTGCGCGACCCGCAGACAGAACCGCTTCCCGATCTGGTTTCCAGCGCATGGAAGGCGCCCACGTCGGGTGGTTCCACCGGACGACCGAAGCTGATCGTGTCGGGCGACCCGGCGCTGATCGATCCCGACGTCACACCGCCGCTGCTTCTGGGCAAGGACGGCTGCCTGGTCATGCCCGGACCGCTGTACCACAACGGTCCGCTGTCGTGGTCGGCACTGTCGTTGCTGTACGGCAACCACGTCGTGGTGCTGCCGCGCTTCGACCCCGAGCACACCTTGCAAGCGATCCAGCAGCACTCGGCAACGGTGCTGTACACGGTGCCCACCATCATGAAACGCATCTGGCGTTTGCCAGACGAAGCACGCAACGCGTACGACCTCAGCAGCCTGCAGGTCATGTGGCACTTGGCCGAGCCGTGTCCAGAGTGGTTGAAGCAAGTGTGGATCGACTGGTTGGGGGCCGAACGCATCTTCGAGCTGTATGGGGGTACTGAAGCGCAGACGCGCACCATCATCACCGGCGCCGAATGGTTGGCGCACCGCGGTTCGGTGGGGCTGCCCGATCCCGGCACCGTGTTGATTGCCGATGCCGATGGCAACCAGTTGCCGGCCGGCGAGATGGGCGAAGTGTGGTTGCGCAACACACGCGACACTCCCACGTATCGATACGTCGGTGCAGAGGCCCGCCAGCGTGAGGGTGGGTGGGAGTCGTTGGGCGACATGGGGTACCTCGACGCCGATGGCTATTTGTACCTGGGCGACCGCGCTGCCGACATGATCTTGTCGGGCGGGGCCAACATCTACCCGGCCGAGGTCGAAGCCGCCATCCAGGAACACGACGCAGTTCGTTCGTGCGCGGTGATCGGTCTGCCCGACGACGACATGGGCAACGTGGTCCACGCCATCGTCGAGGCTGATGCCGGCGCCATTCAGCAACACGAGCTGTTGCAGTTCCTGGCCGAAAGGTTGGTCGCTTACAAGCTGCCGCGCACCATCGAGTTCGTCGACCAGGCGCTGCGTGACGATGCCGGCAAGGTGCGCCGCTCTGCGCTTCGTGCCCAGCGCTTGGCCGGGTAACAACTCCCCGAGCAAGGATGTGCCCGAGCAAGGATGTGATGGTGAACGAGGAACTCACGGGGCAGACCGTCGAACTGCTGCAGACACTCATTCGCAACCGTTGCGTCAACGACGGCTCGGCGCAATCGGGTCACGAGGTGCGCAACGCCGACACGTTGCGACAGTTCTTGGGTTCCACTGGCCTGGACATGCAGCAGTACGAAGCTGCACCCGGCCGAGCCTCGATGGTGGCGCGCATCGCCGGCAGCGATCCCGGGGCGCCCAGCCTGTGCCTGATGGGTCACACCGACGTGGTGCCGGTGAACGAAGAGGGATGGAGCCGCGATCCGTTCGGGGGCGAGCTGATCGACGGCGAGGTGTGGGGCCGTGGTGCTGTCGACATGCTGAACCTGACGGCGTCCATGGCTGTGGCGTTCCGGCACCTGGCCACCACCGGGTTTCGCCCGCGGGGCGACCTGATCTACTTCGCAGTTGCTGACGAAGAGTCGGGTAGTGAACACGGCATGCAATGGATGGCCGATCACGAACGCGATGCGATCATGGCCGACTTCGTGCTGACCGAGAGCGGTGGTCTGCACTCGGGGCCGAAGGAGCAGCCGTACATCGGTGTCTGCGTCGGCGAGAAGGGCGTCGCCTGGCGGCGACTGCGTGTGCGCGGCACACCGGGCCACGGCTCGGCGCCGTACAAGGCCGACAACGCCTTGATGACCGCAGCCGCGGTCATTCATCGGATCGGCCAGTACCGGCCGTCGCCGCGGTTCCACGAACTGTGGCGCACCCGGGTCGAGAGCCTTGGCGTCGATGATGTAACCCGCGCAGCGTTGCTCGATCCTGAACAAATCGACGAGTTCCTGGACGGCCTGCCCGTGCCAGGGTTCGGTGCGCATCTGCACGCATGCACGCACACCACGTTCTCGTGCAACACCATCGGGCCGGGCGGCGGTGGTGCAGATGGCCCCACCCGTATGAAGACCAACGTGATTCCTGACTGCGTCGACATCGGTGTCGACGTACGCACGCTGCCGGGTGAGGGCCACGACGACGTCGATGCTCACCTGCGCGCCGCGCTCGGCGATCTGTACGACAAGGTCGAGATCGACATCATCATGGACGATCCGTCAACGATCAGTCGCACCGATACACCGCTGTGGGATGCGCTGGAGCGCTCGGTCGCCAAGCCGTTCCCCACGTCGCGATTGACACCGCAACTGGTCGTCGGCTTCACCGACTCGCGCATCTACCGCGAGATGGGCGCCGTCTCCTACGGCGCAGGGCTGTTCAGCCCCGACCTGGACCCGGCCGACTTCGGGCGGCGATTCCACGGCCACGACGAACGAATCGACGTCGAGTCATTGCGGCTGACCACCAGCCTGTGGCTGGACGTCGTGCGCGACCTGTTGGGCTGATTCGGCCGCATGCGCATCGCTCAGCATATGGACGAACTGTTGCTGCGCCCCGACCTCGGGCCCGGCCATGGGGCGGTGGGCACGCACGTGCCGCAAGGCGTTCTCGGGCGTCTCGCCCAGCCTGATCAGGATGGCGACAGCGGTCGTGCCGGCGCGTCCGATGCCGGCCGCGCAGTGAACGACCAGCCCGTCACCACCTCGAAGACGAGCGACCAGATCGTCGATGAGCACCTTCCCCGTTTGGAACGGTGGAGCGTGCAGGTCGTGGACCGGGAACCAGACTGCACGTCGATGAGAGTGATGCTGGTTCAGCCATGTCACGTAGTCGGGATACCGATCGTTCAGTTCGTGGCGTTCGGTCAGGCACACGATCGTGTCGGCGCCAGTGCGTGCCAGCACGCCTTCCGGGTCGGGCCCGACGACGTGCTTGCCGCACAGCCACAGGCGTCCCTGTACGGTCGGCAGCGGAATCTCGTGCATGCCGCCGTCGTGCGTCCAGGTCTGGCGGCTTGCGGTGGTCACGGGTCGTAGTCTGGCCGACGTGGCCGTGACCATCGACGACGTCCGTCAGATCGTCGGGCGGTTGGAGCGCTCGTACGAGGTGGAGGTACGCGACCGGGTGAAGTTCCGCGTGGGCAGCATCGTGTACCTGGCATTCAGTGAAGACGACACGATCATGGGTTTCGCGTTTCCGAAGGAAGAACGCGACGCCTTGGTGGCGGCTCGACCCGACACGTTCCGGCTGCCGAGGGCCAGCGACATGCGGTTCAACTGGGTGGTGGTGTGGCTGGCGATGATCGATCTGGACGAGCTGTACGAATTGGTGATCGACGCGTGGGCGATGGTGGTGCCGAAGAAGTTGGTGGCCGCGTACCGATTGATCGAACTGGCCGACGGCCGCTTCGACGACTGACCCGTGCAGTGCAGGGCAGATCAGCGCCGAACTGTTCGGGCCAGCCGGACGAACCGTTGCACTTCGGCGTCGTGTTCCGACGGCCGCCACACGGCGCGGAACTCGCGGCGCAGATCCAAGTCCTTGACCGGCACGGCCACCAGTCGGCCGCTGGCGATGTCGGACTCGCAGGCCAACCTGCTGAGCACGCTGGCTCCGTCTCCGCCGGCCGTTGCTGACTTCAGGATCGTGGTCGAAGCCAGTACGGCCAGCGGCTCGATGGAGGTCGACATGCCGCCGGGCAAGGCCGCTGCCAATGCTGCCTCGAAGGCATCGCGTGTGCCCGAGCCGGGCTCGCGCAGCAGCAGCGGCGTCTCGGCCAGAATGGCTGCAGTCAGCGGGCCGCGTCGTCGCGCCCACGGGTGGGTTGGTGCGACCACGACCGTCAGTTCATCGCCGCCGACCACGGCCGTTCGCAGACCGACCAGGCGCCTCGGTGTCTCGACGAAGCCGAGTTGTGCATCGCCGTCGGTCACGGCGCGGGCGACGGTCACCGAGTTGCCGACCGCCAACTCGACCGGCGGGCCACCCGCAATTCGATGTGCGTGCAGCCACATCGGCATGACGTATTCGGCCACTGTCAAGCTGGCCATGATGCGGAGAGGATGTCTGGTCGACGGTGCGCGGATCGCCGCCACACCCGCCGACATGTGTGCCACTGCATCCAGCACCCCGCGTGCCCATTCGGCAACTGCCTCGCCCTCGGGGGTGGGCGCCGAACCGCCCGGGCCGCGACGCAGCAACTTGATGCCCAGCCGACGCTCGAGCATCCGCATTCGTTCGGTCGCCGACGGTTGCGACACGTGATGCTGGCGGGCGGCCGCAGAGATGCTGCCGAGGCGAAGCGTGTCGACGAACAGTTCCAGGCCGACCAGGTCGTCCAAGCGCAGGGCCGGCACGTTCGCGCCGGGGGCCGAAGGCAAGGGCATAGGAGAATCCTATGACATGGCACCACAACCGGGATGGATCTCTCGGCCGACCAGGCGCAAGGTGATGGAGTGGTAGCCGAGCTCGAACGCCCCCCGGTTGCACCGCCAGATCTTCACTCTCCAGTTGTTCCACCAGCGGCCGGGCGCATGGCCGTCATTCCGGGCCTTGCGTTCACACTCGTGGGTGCCATGCTGGGCGCAGCGATCCATGGACGTTCCAGCGCCATCTCGGCACATGTCGTCGCAGTGCTGGTCGGGGCGATTGCCGCCAACGTCGGCATCGTCGGGCCACTGCTGCAACCCGGTCTGCGCAGCGCCGGGCGGCGCGTGTTGCGCATCGGTATCGCCCTTGTGGGCTTCAGGTTGTCCATGGGTGAAGTGTTGGATCTGGGCCCACGTGCGCTGTTGGCAGTGTGCATCGTGGTGGCGGTGACCTTCACCGGAACCCGTGCCCTCGGCCGTTGGCTGGGTCTCAGCTCGTCGCTGTCGCTGCTGGTCGCCACCGGTTATTCGATCTGCGGGGCGTCGGCCATCGCTGCCGCCGAGCCGTTCTCGGACGCCACCGAGGAAGAGGTTGCGTACTCGATCGCGCTGGTCACGCTGTGCGGCTCGCTGGCGATCTTCGTGCTGCCGCCGCTGGGGCACCTGTTCGGCATGGACAGCCAAGCATTCGGCTCGTGGGTCGGAGCATCGGTGCACGATGTCGGTCAGGTGGTGGCCGCCGCCTCGACACGTGATGTCGTTGCGTTGAAGGCTGCCGTGGTCGTGAAGCTCACCCGGGTTGCCCTGTTGGCGCCGCTGCTGTTGGGTGTGGCCATCGCCGCTCGGCGCCGTAGGGCGGCCGCAGTTCTCGCCGGCGAGGCAACCCAACAGGTCGAGGCCAAGCGCCCGCCGATCCTGCCGTTGTTCGTGGTGATGTTCTTGGTTGCCGTGGCGGTTCGCTCGCTGGGTGTCATGTCCACCGGCACGCTGGACGGCATCGGTCAGGCCGAGTCCCTGCTGATCTCGATGGGTCTGGTGGGCCTGGGTTCTGGGGTGCGCTTCGACCGGCTGCGCAAGGTGGGCGGCCGTCCGTTGGTGCTGGGTCTGATCAGCTGGGTACTGGTTGCCGGCATCAGCTTCGTCGCCGTCGCCATCGCCATCTGACCGCCTTCAAGGCCGACTTCCGGCTTCCGGTCCGCCATCACGTTGTGTGTCACGCAGCGACGGTCGGGAACGGTCGTGGTGAGCCGTCGTCCGGCAGCTACGACGTCATCACACCAATGTTCCTGATGCCATTGTCAGCACCTGGTCGGCTCGATCGAAGGCCACCGCACGGTGCGAGACGGCCAGCACCGTCATACCTGCCGCGGCCAGGTTGGCCCACAGGCGTAGCTCGGTCTCGACGTCCAGCGCGCTGGACAGGTCGTCCAGCACCACCAGTTCGGGGGCATGCACCAGCGCTCGCGCGGTCGCCACGCGCTGACGTTGCCCGCCCGACAGCCGCAGACCGCGCGGGCCGATGAGCGTGTTGACGCCTTCGGGCATCTCGGCGATGTCCACTGCCACCTCGGCCAGTTGCAACGACACCGCCAGTGCATCGTCGGCCACCACACCCAACGTGATGTTGTCGGCCACCGAGTCGGAGATGAGCTGTGGTACCTGCGGTAGGAACGCCGCGTTCGGTGGGATCAGGAACGCGCCGCGGTCGGCGATGACTTGTCCGTTCCACAGCACCTCGCCGGTCACGTCGGCGTCGTGGGCCAGGCCGAGGATGGCCCGCAGCAGGGTGCTCTTGCCAGAGCCGACAGGCCCGGTGACCACCGTGAAGCTGCCGCGCGCGAACAGCATGTTGATGTCGTGCACGCCGGCGCCGCTGGGATATCGGGCATCGAGGCCGCGCACTTCCACGTGTTCCATCGATGCTCGTCTGGGGCGTTCGACAGCCGGTCGATGGCGCGCAACATGCAGGCCAACCGGCAGCGCGCGTTCGGTGACCGTGTTGGCCGGGTCTCGGTCGGCGACCAATCGGCTCATGCGTTCGAAGGCGACGCCGGCTTGCTTGCGGCGGGCCAGCACGCGGCCCGTCATGCGCGGCAGGAAGCTGAGCCAGCCGAGGTAGGCCGTGAACACTGCCAGCTGACCCACGGCGAAACTGCCCGAGGCCAAGCCGCCGGCGCTGGCCACCAGCACCAGACCCAGCCCGATGTCGGCCGCACCCTGGCTGAACGCTTGCACGCCGTCGTCCAGCACACGGTCGCGCACTGCGGTGTGGCGACGGCGATCGACCAATGTCTGCAGACGCGACATGGTGGGGTCGATGGCTGCGTTGACCTTCACGGTGGTGGCCGCGGCCATGACGTCGCCCAACATGCCGCTGACTGCTGCCGAGGCGGCGCGGTCGGCCACCCGGTACTGCTTGATGCGACCATCGAGGGTGCGAGTGGCCAGGGCGACACCCGCCAGTGGCAGCAACAGGACCGCGGCCGCGGCACCGTTCGTGCTGCCCAGCACCATGCCGGCGAACACGGTGAAGACCAGACCGGCCGACACGTCGATCAGCCCATCGACGAACATCGTGACGTCTTCGGTGTCGTCTCGAAAGTGCGTGACCGCCTCGCCGGACGAGCCAACCGGCTGCCCGGCCTGCGGACCACCACTGGCGACCTGAGCGATCAACATGTTGGCGCGCAGCAGTGTCTGCATGTGCACCCACGCCTGCGTCCACATGATCGCGCCGTAGTGGATGGTGGCCATGCGGGCCATCTCGCAGACCAGCACCAGCAGGGCGATGCGCACGACACGACCGACGTCGCCATCGTCGAGCGCGCCGAAACCGCGGCCCAACAGCCAGCCGATCGCGACGGGGAAGGTGAAGAACACCAGGAAGGTGCCCCACCCCAACCAGAACGTGCGCTTGTCGTGTTGCGACACGCGCCATGCCAGCTGCCACACGTTCATCGCGTCACGTCGATTCGGGGCACGGCGATTCGGGGCGCAGCGATTCGGGGACCGTCGTTGCGGGGCACAGCGACGTCGATGTCCAGTGCCAGTTCCAGCAGCCGATGGAACCGGCTGTCGCCATCGGCAGCCAGCAGGCTGCGGTCGCCGTGCTCGACGATGCGGCCGCGGTCCAAAACGACGATCTCGTCCACGTGCCGCAAGGTGGACAGGCGGTGGGCGATGATGACCGTCGTGCGGCCAGCCATCAGCTGAGCGACGGCCTGTTCGATCTTCTGTTCGGTCTGTGGATCGACGCGAGCAGTGGCCTCGTCAAGCACGACCAGATCGGGGTCGCGCAACCAGACCCTGGCAAGTGCCAGCAGTTGTGCCTCGCCGGCCGACAGGCCGGTGCCGCCGGCGCCCAACGGCCGGTGGATGCCGCCGTCGACCAAGGTCTGCAGACCGGCCTGACGCAACGCCGCCACCACCTGGTCGTCGGTGGGCGCCGGATCGAACATGGCGACGTTGTCGCGGACCGTGCCCGAGAACAGTTCCACCTCTTGAGGAATCAGTGCCACCCGGTCGCGTAGGTGGCGCAGCGGGATGTCGACGATGGGTACACCGCCCAGTTGCAGGGTGCCCTCTGTGGCCTCGACCAATCGCAGCAGCAACCGCGACAGCGTGGTCTTTCCGCTGCCGGTACGGCCGACCACGCCGACAGACCGACCTGCAGCGATGCTCAGGTCGATGTTTCGCAACACGGTCTCGTTGTCGCCGTAGTCGAACGAGACGCCCTGGAAGTCGATCGACAACGCGCCGTCGCGTGGGGTGGGTGCGCCCTCGATCGAGGGGCGATCGACGATGGTCGGCTGCACGGCAAGCAGGTCGATGACACGCACCATTGCGCCATTCGCCTTCTGCACGGTCTCGAGTTGGTCGACCACATCCTCTAACGGCCGTGACAGCAGCAGCACGTATTGGAACATCAAGAAGGCCGTGCCCACGGTGATCACGCCGCGCTGCACCAGCACGGCGCTACTCACCAAGGCGACGACAGAACCGCCGGCCACTGCGCCCTGCACTGCCCACCACATGCGCAAGAACGCACGCTCGCGGCGTACGGAACTGGCCATTGCGTCGGCGCTCTCTTCCACGAAACGCCACATCGCGTGCTGGCCGGCGCCGTTGGCGCGCAGGTCTTCGGCGGCCGTCAGTCGCTCTTCGATCCCGCCGTACAGCCGCGCGTACGAACCCATCTCGTCCGACGACTCGCCCACGGCGCGGTGTCGGCCCCGGACGACCGCGGCGATGGAGATGAGCGTGTACACGGCGGTGCCCGCGGCCAGGCGCCAATCGACGGCTGTCAGCACAATGATCATGCCGACGATCATCAGCGTGGCTCCCACGGCACGAGGTACGACCCGACCCAGGAAATCAGACACCGAGGTGACGTCGCCGTCGACTCGTTGAATCAACTCGCCCGGCGTGTGCTGGCGGTGGAACTCGTGATCGAGACCCAACACGTGCCGAGCCAATCGCAGCCGGATCTGATTGGTGGTACGCCACGCGGTGATCGTCGCGAACCACGACACTGCGACCGTGATGGCCTGTGCAGTGACGGCAATGACCAGATACACGATGGCCAGCCGCATGATGTCGGCGCTGGTGGTGCCGGCC
This sequence comes from Acidimicrobiaceae bacterium, assembly GCA_031380045.1. Taxonomy (GTDB): domain Bacteria; phylum Actinomycetota; class Acidimicrobiia; order Acidimicrobiales; family Ilumatobacteraceae; genus VFMC01. The sequence continues at coordinate 17,167 of JANNFQ010000401.1, read as the reverse complement.
GAAGCCTGGTCGACGATGCGCCGAACGACCAATGGGCCGCCCAACGCCAGAGCCGAGCCGATCGCCAAGAGCACGCCCAGGACGCCCCAACGCGAGGCATCGGGGCGAAGAAGGGCGAGCAACGCGCGCCATCGAGACGTCGTCGACGTGGCCACCAGATCAGTCTGTCGCGGCAGCCCCGCCGTGTCGGCCTGATTTATCGCTCGATGAAGGCGCCGTCGACTGCGCTTGTGGGCAGTTCCAGGCGGTCACCGGATTCCGCGTCGATGACGAAGGCGCCGGCGCTGTCCCACCCGGCGGCTGCCGAGCCGTCGGGTGCAACGGCGCCCAGCAGGCCCTCGATCGACCGGTTGACATCGGGTCCGACCAGCCGGGTGACATCGGCGGCGGTGCTGCCGCCGGCCGGTTGCTCGGTGAAGGTGATGGTGCAGCCATCGGTGGACCGGCCCGTGGCGAGACCCGGATCAAACGTCTCGATGCGTGTGCCGTCGGACGTGTCCCACAGCGTCTGCTCTGCATCGGGCGCGCCGATCAGCACGCATCGATCGGCACTGGTGACGTCGCCCGGGATGGCAGCGCTGGCCACACGATCGGCAGCAACGACCTTGCCCTCGAGATCGACGATGGCGATGCCGCCGTCGCCCAGCACCACCAGCCGAGTGCGGTCGAGCGCAGGCACCACGCTGCGGACCAATTCGTCGTCACCCCCACCGGCGGCTTCGCCGTCGGTGGCGACGGTGGCCGAGGAAGCTGCGCCGGCTGCCCCCAGTTGTTCGGCGATGGATGCGATCTCGTCGACCTTCTCGTCGTCGAAGTCGACTCGCACCAGCCCGCCGGCCCGAGTCACGATCACTGCCGATCGGTCGCTGAGCACCAGACCACCGGCGGCCGCATCAGTCTCGACGGTCCCGATTCGCTCGCCGTCGAATCCGTACAGGTCGACCAATGATGTCTGCCCGCGGTTGGTGATGGTCAGCACGACCTGCTGGGCGATGTCGACCAGGCTGCCGGCCAGTGACACGGACTGCTGGGTGTCGAGATCGATCAGCACGGTCTCGAGTTGGCCCAACTCGGTGAAGGCCAGGTGCGAATGCTGGGGGTCGATGCGAACCAGCGCCGCGTTGATGGCGGGATCGGCGGTGTCGGCAAAGCCGAACAGGTCGATGACCTCGCCACCGGCAACGTCGACCAGCGCGACCGAATCGCCCAGGCGGCCAGAGGCCAGCAGGTATGCGCTGGTGTCGAGGCGCGAGATGGTGTCGCCCGGCACCTTCAGCTCGGTGATCTCGCCACTGTCCAGGTTGATGACGCCCAAACCGTCGGTGCTGGGACTGCCGGCGACGCCCAGCACGAGTCGATTCGACAGCCCGACATCGAGCAACCCGGTCATGTCTGCTGGAAACGAATCGACTGCCGCGCCTTCAGCGTCGGACAACGTGATCTCGCCAGTCTGACCGTCCTGCAGGACCAGAGTGTTCCACTGCTTCCCCCTGGTTCCGTCGTCCCCGTCGTCGCCCCCTCGACCCAGGAACCAGCCTGCGCCGCCGCCCACCAGGGCCAGAACGACCAGCACCACCGTCGCTCGACGCAGTGCATAGTTGGGGCCACGACCGCGACTGTCTTCCGCAGCCGGCGCAGGCCAAGGTGATGGAGACGGGCCCATGGGCCGAACGTTACGTGCAGATGCCGCCGGCGCTGTGTGATAGAGCGACCCTGTGTGATGGCCCGCCTTGTGTGCTGGAATGTGTTCCTGGCGAAGGGGGACTCGGATGATGCGACCGGTGCACGTTGCCGTGCTGGGTGGAGGTTCGTGGGGGACCACGATCGCGTCGCTCGTGTCGTCGAACGCCCAGACGTTGCTGTGGGGGCGCGATCCCGAGACGGCAGCCGATGTCACCGAGCGGCACCGCAACACCCGCTACCTGGGCGACATGGCTCTGCATCCACGGCTGCGCGGCACGATCTCGATGGAAGAGGCGGTGTATGACGCCGATGTGATCGTGGTGGGTGTGCCGTCACATGCGGTGCGGGCCACGCTGCAGGCGGTCGCGCCGTTGCTGCGCCACTGGGTGCCCATCGTCAGCCTGACCAAGGGCCTCGAGCAAGAGACTCGGCTGCGGATGACCGAGGTGATCGAGCAGGAACTGCCTGGCCATCCGGCCGGTGTGTTGGCCGGGCCGAACCTGGCGCGCGAAGTGTTGTCGGGTTACGCGGCAGCGGCTGTCATCGCGATGGCCGATGCCCATGTGGCGACATCACTGCAGAAGCTGTTCACCAGCCGCCGATTTCGGGTCTACACCAACCACGATGTCACCGGCTGCGAGCTGGGTGGTGCGCTGAAGAACGTCGTCGCCATTGCGGCCGGCATGGGCGAAGGGCTGGGTGTGGGCGACAACACCAAAGCAATGGTGTTGACGCGCGGGCTGGCCGAGATCACTCGACTCGGCGTCGCCATGGGCGGCGACCCACGCACCTTCGCAGGCCTGACCGGCCTGGGCGATCTGATGGCCACATGCACCAGTCCACTCAGTCGTAACCGGACAGTTGGCGTCGAGTTGGCCAAGGGCCGAACCATCCACGAGATCACCACCAGCATGCGCATGGTCGCCGAGGGTGTGAAGACGTGCCGGGTGGTGGTCGAGTTGGCGCGCGAGTACGAGGTCGAGAGCCCGATTGCGTGCGAGGTGGACGCGGTGATCAATGAAGGCCGCACACCGCTGCAGTCCTTTGCCGGCTTGGGCCGCATCGCGCCGGCATCGGAGTTCGACGGCACGGCCTGACCGGCACGATCTGCTCGGCCAGAACCTCAGCTGCGAGCGATGACCAGTTGATTGCCGTCGAGGTGCTTGGCGTCGTACATCGCATTGTCGGCAGCCCGGATCAGTTCGTCGGCGCGATCTGGCGGCGTGCCCGCGGGCCATTGCACCAAACCCACGGACGCAGTCACCACGATCGGATCGGCGCCGGCAACCCGGGTCACGTGAATGCTGTCGACCAGACGCGATGCGATCAGCAACACCTCGATGTCGCTGTCGGATTCAATGAGCACCACGAACTCGTCACCGGCCAGCCGCGCCGCCATGTCCGACTCGCGCACAGCGGTCCGCAGCAGGTTGGCCACTTCGATCAGTACCTGATCGCCCTCGTGGTGGCCCAGGGTGTCGTTGACTGCCTTGAACCTGTCCAGGTCGACGAACAGCAATGCGCCTGGCGTGCCGTGCCGCAAGGTCTCGTCCAACCGGTTGTTGAACAGTTGGCGATTGGGTAGGCCGGTCAGCAGATCGTGCGTGGCCTCGAAGCGCAGTTGCGAGCGCGACGATTCGAGTGCTTGCACCAGCCCGCTCATCCGGGCGACCACCAGCAGGAACGACATCACGGTTCCGCCGACGACCAGCGGCACCGTCAGCTCTGCGGAACGGATCCACTGAATCGCCAGCATGATCGGTGTGACCAGTGCAGCGATCGCCAGCAGTCCCAGGCGTCGTCGGCTGAGTGTCACTTCAGCGGGCGGTCGAGGATGGCCGATCTGCTTGATCGACGGATCCAGCGCAGTGGCGCCCAGTGCTACGTACGACATCAGGTACAACCCGTCCGACCAGCCGCCACTGACATAGGTGTCCGACAACGTCGTCGACAAGAAGATGATGTCGCCCAGCAACAACGCGGCGAGTGCAGCGATCAGGATTCCGAGTGCTGGCGAGCCGCGGCCGCTGGTGCGTCCCTCGGCAGCCCCAGTGCTCAGACCCGCGACCAATCTGATCAGCACGGCCAGGCACACCAGATCGCCGATGGGGTAGGCGGCCGATACGGCCTTCTCCATGAAGGTCACGCCGAAGGCCGCAGTGGGCTCGATGATGTACACGAAGCCGGCAACAGCCAGGGGAGTGATGACGATGCCGGCGTCGATCAGCGCGCTGTGGCCCTTGCTGCTGCGTCGGACCAAGGCTGCCAGACCGATCGCCACGATGGGATAGCCGGCCAGATATGCCACGTCAGCAGACGAAGGGAAGGTGTCGATCTCGAACCAGTACTCGTTCAGTGTGAACAGCAGATCGCCACCGACGAACAGGATGAAGCCGCCGCCCACCATGATCCACGGCAGTCCGGCAACACGATTGCGGCGCACGCCGAATGCGAACGCACCCATCGAGATCCAGGCGACCGATTGGAACCAGATCTCGGCAGGGACACCCGACAACAACACGTAGACAACGATGGCGACAGCGGATGCGGCGGCCGTCTTGGCCCACACGATCCACGATGGCCGCCGAGTGGGCAAGGGATCGGGTCGGCGACGCTCGGCGAGCAGCCTGGGGGCACGACCGACATGGCCCCCGCCGCTGCGGTGAATGTCCTTCGCTGTCGTGACCGAATTGCCCACCGTCAGTGCTCCCGTGCCGTCGCCGCCTCGGCTGTTCGATGATGTATCGGCACGAGGGGTGCAGGAAGTGAGCCAAATCGGCGGCGATCACACGCCGCGACGATCGGTCGCGATCTGCGGTCGCGGCCGATCGAACATCACCGCGCCGACCGCTCCGGGGCGCCTGACCTGCTGCAGTGCGGCCAGTTCGCGGTCGATCAGCCGGCGATCTTCGGCGCTCTCCAGCGCGCTCAGGTCGGGCGCCTCGATCACCGCCTCTGCTGCGGACGACGCGTGACCCGCGATCACCATCATGTCGCGAGCGCGACCGTGCACAGACTTCGTGACCAAGGTGACGACGGCGCCCGACGCGCCGGCGCGTGCCGTGCGACCGGCTCGATGCACGTAGTCCTTCGGGTCCACGGGTAGGTCGTACTGCACCACGCATGCGACGCCGTCCACGTGCACACCGCGGGCGGCAACATCGGTGGCCACCAGGGCGCGCAGTCGGCCGGCGCGGAAGTCGTCCAGGGCCTGGTCGCGTCGAATCTGCGAGTTGCCGCCGTGCAATGCTGCGGTGGCGATGCGCATCAGGTTCAGGCGTTTGGCCAGACGCTCGGCGCCGTGACGGGTGCGCACGAACACCATCGTCGGCCCGCAATGATTCACGATGGCCGCAGTCAGTTCGGTGCGCTCGTCGTCGTGCACCGACCACAGGTGGTGGCGTATGGCCGGCATCCCGGCCTGGGCCACGGCGAGCGTCATGTGATCGGCGGCATCGTCGTCGCGGCCCGGCCCATGCAGCAGATGACGAACAGGATCGCGTTGGTGATCGCCAACCAGCACCTCGACGTCGCCATCCAGCGTTGCCGAGAACAGCATCGTCTGCCGGTCGGGCGCCGTCATCTCCAGCAGCCTGCGCACATCCGGTAGGAAGCCCATGTCGGCCATTCGGTCGGCCTCGTCGATCACCGCCAGTTTCACGGTGCCCAGTGAGAGGTGTCCGCGTTCGATCAGGTCCAGCAACCGGCCGGGACACGCCACCGCAATGTCCAGTCCTTGCATGCAGGCGGCGACCTGCGGCTCGATCGCGACGCCGCCGTAGAACGTGTGCACGCTCTGGCCGAAGGGCTGTGCCATCGGGGCCAGGACATCGCTGATCTGGCGGGCCAACTCGCGAGTGGGTGCCAGCACGAGGGCCGAGGCGGTGCCGGGCAATGCCGGCGACGCGTGCTGCAGCAGCTGGATGAGTGGCAGTCCGAAGGCCAACGTCTTGCCCGACCCGGTGGGTGCCTGAGCGGCAACATCGCGTCCGGCCAGGATGTCGGGAATCGTCGCGACCTGCACAGGGAACGGCGTGTCGATACCGCCCGCTGTCAGTGCAGCCAGCAATCGAGGGTCCAGCCCGAGTTCGGCGAACGAGAGTGACGCGATGTGGCGACGCTACCGGTGCGTGGGTGCAGTGCCGAGGCGTGCGAGGCGCTCGGCCAACTCGAGGCGGTACTCCTCGACGCGCCGCAGCTTCAACGACTCGTAGCCGCGCACCCGATCGGGCAGCTCGGCGATGGCCACACACGTGGCAGCGCCGACATCGTTGAACTGGTCGATCACGATGTGGATCGCGTCGAGGTACTCGCCCACCAACGCACGCTCGGTACGCCGAACCTTCGCGTACCCGAACAGATCCAGTGGCGTGCCGCGTAGTCGTTTGCCGCCGCGCAGCATCATCATCATCGGTGTGGCCCAACGGCCAAGGCGCAACTTGCGTCGCATGCCCAGCGACCGCAGCGCGGGTGGGTGCAGGTTCCACTGCACCTTGGCCCCCGGGCCGCCCACGGCCTCAGCGGCCGCTCGCGTCTCGGCCGACAGCAGCAGGCGGGCAACCTCGTACTCGTCCTTGTAGGCCATCAGCTTGTGCAGGTTGATCGCCACAGCGCGCGTGAAGTCGTCGTTGTTGCACGCTGTAGCGCGTCGGACCTCGGCCACGAAGCGGTCCGCGTAGGTCGACGACTGGTAGCCGCGCAGATCATCGGCAAGCCGTTCGACGAGTTGGTCGGTGGTCTCGGCGACCTGGTCTGCAGCGAGGTCGGATGCCGCGACGGCATCGCGCCGGCCCAATCGAAAGGCCGCGAGGTTCTTGTCGACCGAGACCCCGTTCAAGCCGATCGCCTGCTCGATGCGATCGGGATGCACTGGGATCACACCGCGCTGAACGGCCACGCCCAGCACGTAGACGTTGGCCATCGCCGAGTCGCCCAGCTGGGCGCTGGTCACGCCGAGGGCATCGACCGCCACCAGCGAACGGCTGCAGCTTCGCAGACGCTGTTCGGCTTCGTCGTGCGGATAGCCACGTTCTGGGTGCAGCACCATGGAACCGGTCGCTACTGCCGATGACGATGCCACCACCATGGTTCGGTCGGGCGACGCACCCGTGATGTGCGCGTCGCTGGCGGCGACCAGCAGATCGAAGGCCAACAGTGCATCGACCGAACCGTTGGTAGCCCGATTCGACGCCTGCGGCCGATGGCGGGTCAAGCGCACGTCGCTGACCACCGGCCCGGCCTTCTGCGACAGGCCAGTCTGATCGAGGCCGCGTACCTGAAATCCGTCCAGCATTGCGGCTGTTCCCAACACCTGGCTGACCGTGACCACCCCGGTGCCACCGATGCCGCTCAGCCGGATGGTGCAGTCGTCGGTATCGACGATGACCGTTGGCTCGCCGACGTTCGACATGTCGATGGCGGACGAGCTGCGGCTGGAGGTGTCGACCTTCGACGACACCTGTTGCTTGCGGTTGCGGCGACGCGTACGGCGGCTGGGCGTGACCGTCATGAACGATGGGCAGTCGCCCTTCACGCAGCTGGCATCCAGGTTGCACGTGCCCTGATCGATGCGGGTCTTGCGGCCGAACGGTGTGTCGACCGGCTGCACGCTGAGGCAGTTGCTGACGTCGCCGCAATCGCCACAGCCCTCGCAGACGCGGGGTGAGATGACCACGCGCCACGCCGGCGTGGCGGTGACTCGACGCTTGCGGTCGCGCCGAAGTTCAGCCGCACAGCGCTGATCGTGGATCAGCACGGTGGTGCCGGGTATGGCAGCCAAGATCTGTTGGGCCTCGATGAGCCGGCTGCGATCCCACAGATCAACGTCGGGCGGTAGCGACACCGATCGGTATCGATCGCGGTCCTCGGTGGTGATGATGACGCGCTTGACCCCCTCGGCCAGAAACACCTTGACCAGATTGGCGACCTCGAGCTGGCCGAAGGGATCCTGGCCGCCTGTCATCGCGACGGTGCCGTTGTACAAGACCTTGTACGTGATGTTGGCGCCATTGGCCACCGCTGCGCGGATGGCCAGCGTGCCGCTGTGGAACAGCGTGCCATCGCCGATGTTCTGGAACAGGTGCTGCTCGCCGACGAAGGGAGCCATGCCGAACCACTGCGCACCCTCGTTGCCCATCGCGGTCACGCCCACGATGTTGCCGAATCGGCCGGGCTCCATCAGCATGACCATGGTGTGGCAGCCGATGCCGCCACCGACCAGCGAATCGTCGGGCACGCGGGTCGACGTGTTGTGCGGGCATCCCGAACAGAAGAACGGGGTGCGGTTGATGCTGAGCGGAATGAGCTGCCGATCACCGTTGCCGCCACCACTGCGATGACCGTTCGTACCGATGTGCTGCGCGTGAACGTCGGCCGGATCGGGTGTCAGCCGCTCGGGCGCCAGCCGTTGCAGCAGTCGAGCCCTGAGCCGAGGTCCAATGACATCGGCGCTGAGCGCGCCACCGGGCGGCAGCAGCGGCGACCCGTCGGGTGCACGTTTACCGCAGATCACCGGCCGTTCGTTCTGCGAGTACAGCGCTTCTTTCACCGCCCACTCGAGCGTGGGGTTCTTGTCCTCGACCACCACGATCTCGGCCAGACCTTCGGCAAAGGTGCGGATGATGCCGGGGTCGACCGGAATGGGCATGCCCAGCTCGAGCAACCGGATGCCGGCGTCGCGGACGTCGTCGTCGGTGCGCAGGCCCAGCACGTACAGCGCCTCGCGCATCTCGTGATACGTGTTCCCCGACGCGGCCATGCCGATCCAGTCGTGCGGACCGCGCAGCGAGATGCGGTTCAGTCCGTTCAGTTCGCCATAGCGGCGGGCAAGTTCCAGGCGTACCTCGTGGAACTCACGCTCGAGCTCCAATGTGTGCGGCGTGACCAACTGGCCACTGGGTCGGGGTACGAACACCTTGCCGTTGACCTCGATGGTGGGGATGATCGGCACGATCCGGTCGGGGTGCAGTTCCACCGTTCCCGTACCGTCGGCCACCGACTCGACGATCTTGATCGCCGCCCACAACCCTGATGCGCGCGACAACGCAACGGCGTGCCGGCCCAGGTCGACCGCTTGTTGGACGTCGCCGGGGAAGAGCACCGGGATGTGCAGGTCGACCAACGTCGCATCACTGGACGAAGGCAGCGTCGAGCTCTTCGCGCTGGGGTCGTCGCCCACCAGGGCCACGGCCCCGCCGCGGCTGGAGGTGCCGGCGAACACAGCGTGCCGGATGGCGTCGCTGGCGCGGTCGAGCCCTGGTGCCTTGCCGTACCAGATGCCCAGTACGCCGTCGTACCGGCACGAGTCCAGGGTGACGCTGAGCTGTGACCCCATGACTGCGGTGGCCGCCAGTTCCTCGTTCATCCCTGGCTGGAAGACGACGCGCAGATCGTCGGCCTCGGCCAGTTTGACGACGGAGGAGATGTCGCGGTCGTAGCCGGCCAGCGGGCTGCCCTGGTACCCGGTGACATATGCAGCAGTGTTCCAACCTGCCGCACGGTCGACGCGCAACTGCTCGTACGGCAAGCGAGCCAGCGCCTGGACCCCGCTGAGGAACACGACGCCGTCGTCGCGACGGTAACGATCGGTCAGCTCGTAGGGGCGGCGTGTCGTCTGCTGATCCGACTCATGACGGAGCACCACGACGGCAGTCTGTCACTGTGCTGAAGTGCAGTCGAGCACATCGCCTTCTCATGTTGCCTCCTCATGTCGTGTGCGCGTGTTGATCGAGTCGTCGATCCAGTGACCTCTACGCTGCACCGGATGGCAGCCGGAACCCCCGCCATGGTCGAGCTCGAGCGATCAGGCATCGCGTACTCGGCGCACGAGTTCGTGCACGATCCTGCCGAACGCAGCTATGGCTTGGCTGCGGCTCGGGCAATCGGGGTCGATCCCGATCGAGTCTTCAAGACGCTGCTTGCCGACGTGGAGACCGTCAACGGCACCACGCTTGTCGTCGGGATCGTGCCGGTCAGCACGCAGCTGTCGCTGAAGGCGTTGGCCGCGGCCGTCGGTGGCAAGCGCGCCGAGATGTGTGCGCCCGCGAACGCCGAAAGGATCACGGGATATGTGGTCGGTGGCATCAGTCCCTTCGGTCAGAAGAAGCGGCTACGCACGGTCATCGACGAGACGTGCCTGTTCAGCGACACAGTCTTTGTCAGCGGTGGCCGTCGTGGCTTGGATCTGGAGATCTCGCCGGCGGCGCTGATCGGTGTGCTCGACGCGATCGTTGCGAACATCGCCGTCTGGTGAGGGTGCCGATGACGGGCCATTGTTTGGAACAGGCGTCAGCGCAGGTGGTCGAAGTCGACGACGCGTTCCATGAACCTGACCGGCTGCACCAGGTGCGGGTAGTGGCCTTGGTCGGGCCACACCTCGACGGTGGCCGACGGCATCATCCGCCGCAGCCATGTGGTGTACCCCTCGCCCGGATCGATGCCGTGCAACGACAGGTAGGGCACGGTGACCGCCCCGACCAGTCCTTCGACGGTGGCGTCGAGATCCTCGGCCGACGACTGGAGGATCGCGCTCCAGACGCCCAATACCACGTCCTGGTCGGGCCGCCGCAACGCGGCGATGCGGGCCGCCTCGTCGGGTGGCAGCGCGCCGACCATCGAATCGAAGATCATGCCGATCGCCGTTTCGAATGCTGCGGTGTCGCCACGCAGCATCGGCTCGAGCTGGCCGAGCGCGTCCTTGAAGTCGGCAAGCTTCAGCGGTTGGTCGACGTTGATGATCGCGCGCGGCCGAGCGATGGCTGCGTACGCACTGGCTACCACCCCGCCAAGTGAGTGGCCGATGACCAGCGGGCTGGACATGCCCAACGATTGAACCGTCTCGTGCACATCGGTGGCGAGCGTCAGCGGGTCGTACGCATCGCCGGCAGGCGACTCGCCATGACCGCGAAGGTCGACCGCGACGACGTCGTACTGCTTGGAAAGCGGCCCGATCAACGGCCGCCATGACTCACGGCTCTCGGTGATGCCGTGGATCAGGACCAGGGCCGAGCCGCCGCCAATGCGTTCGTGGGCGAGATGCATCGCATCACGCTAGGCGACTACCAGACATCTCTCGGCGCCTTGCCTCGATCTTGGCGACACGTGTGCGCGCTGCGGGATGTGTGGCGGCAAGGCGCTCGCGCCAGCTGCGCGGGCGTTCGCCGCCACCCAACGCGATCAGCCGTCGCAACGCGTTCGACAGCTCGCCCCCGAACCCCATGGAGACGGCGCGTTCGTCGGCTTGGTACTCGGCGCCGCGACCGGCCAGGTTGCCAACCGCGTTGGCGGCGAGTAGCCCGCTGAGGAACAACCACGAGACAGCGCGCAAGAGGGCGCTGACGATTCGGCCGATGGCTGTCAGCGATGCGGAGTGGCTGGCGTAACTGGTAGTGGCTGCGGCCGCGACGTTCTGGAGAAAGAAGCCGATTCGCGACAACACCAGGACGGGAACACTCAGCCACTGGGCGATGGTCAGGGCAACGGTGTGGAATCCGAGGTGGTGGCTCAACTCGTGCGCTAGCACGCCGGCCAACTCGTCGCGTGGCAGCGCCTCGATCGCCAGCGACGTCACGACCACCAGATGACCGCCGCAGGCGAAGGCGTTCAACTCGTCGGCAGGCAACACCGCCAACACGTATCGTCGAGATGGCAGACCGGCGGCCTGCAGCACCGACCGCCATGCCGTGTCGAGGCGGACGCGCTCGTCGCGGCTGGGTTGCCGTGCGCCCAGCAGACGGGCGAGCACGACGACCTGGACCGGCTTGATGAACAGCACCACCACACTGGCCAAGTAGCCGGTGGCGAACACGGTGTAGCTGACCCCCCATGCCAGGTGAACCGGGTACCAGAACACGAACAACGCGGCCAGCGTGACGGGCAACAACATGAACACGGGCGCGAGGGCGGCAACCGCCGACGACTCGATGCGCCGCCCTCCCGAGTTCATGCCGACACGATACGAGGCCTCGGCCAGATCGGATCACGGCGCGACCGCGGTGCGTGCTCTCGGTTCACGGACTGCGTCACTCAAGAGTCCAACAAGACGGAGGGTGATCCGTGCATCACTCTCCGGATATCACTAGCCTTGATCTGCGCGTCGTACGGCCCGCGCGCGGCAGCAACAAGACCGTCGGAAGCAGCGTCGAAAGGGGTGTGCATTGGCGATCCGGGCGACGTCGTTCGTCGAGGGTTCGGGCGTGACCAAGTCGGTCCGCGAGCTGCTCGACGATGCGCGCGCCTGCGAGAGCACCGACTTCGCTGCCGCCCGAGCAATGGCGCAGCAGGCCCGAGTCCTGTCGCGAACGCTCGACGACGGTGCGGGCGAAGCCGAGGCGCTGTATCGCCTGGCATCCATTGCGTACTCGTCGGGGCAGGCCGACGACGCGTTCGCCATCGCGCTCGACGCGCGTGAACTGGCCCGCAAGGTCGGTACGACCGTCGTCGAGGTGTGGGCGCTGAACCTGGTCGGGCTGGTGCACTACAACGCCGGCAACTTCTCTGAGGCCTTGGAATCAGCGCTGCAGGCACTCGAGCTGTATCGCCTGACCGACCACCGGGTCGACGAAGGCAATCTGTTGAACACCGTCGCCATCATCCATCACTCGTTGGGCGACACCGATCGCGCATTGGTCACCTACGAGGCCGCGCTCACCGCCAACAAGGGTCTGGAACGGCCGGACAACGATGTCCTGACGCTGTCGAACATGGCCGAGGTGCGCGCCGGTCGGCACGAGAACCTGCTGGCCGTCAGCCTGGGCGAGGCGGCGCTCGAGCTCAGTCGCGTGCACGCTCCTGAGTTCGCTCCCGACATCCTGGCTCGTCTGGCCGAGTCGTACTGCGCGTTGACGATGGTCGATCGGGCCACATCCTGCCTCGACGAATCTGAGCAACTGCTGGCCGAACGCCAGAGCGCCGGAAACATCGGCGAGGGTGGCGCAGCGACTGCGTTCGCGCTGGCGATGGCCCGTGGCAGGGTCACGACCGAGAGCGGCCTGCCCGACGAGGCGTTGCACCACTACCAGGCGGCTCTCCGCATTGCCCGCGAGGGCAGCATGCTCGAGTGCGAGTTGCGTGCCCACACCGAACTCGCCCAGGCGTACAAGCGGCTCAGTCGTTTCGAGGAAGCACTGCAGCATCAAGAGGCTCGTTTCAATCAGCACGAGGCACTGTTCAGTCAAGGCACCGACCTGCGCATCAAGACACTGCAGATCGCCCACGACACCGAAGCCGCCCGCCAGCAGGCCGAGATCCTGCGCCTGCGCACCGGCGAACTGGAAGCCTTGGTGCGCGGTCGCACGTATGACCTCGAGGAGTATCAGCTCGAAGCGTTCCAACGGTTGGCGGTGCTGGCCGAGTTCCGCGATACCGACACCGGCGAGCACACCATCCGCGTCGGCGACCTGTCGGCCGAGATTGCATTGGTATTGGGCGAGGACCACGAGTGGGCATCGCAGCTCCGGCTGGCCGGCCGGTTGCACGACATCGGCAAGGTGGCTGTGCCCGATTCGATCCTCTTGAAGCCCGGCCCGTTGACCGCCGACGAGTTCGATGTCATGAAGACACATACGACCATTGGCGCCGAGATCTTGGCCGGCAGCAGCTCGCCGCTCATCCAGCTGGCCTCGGAGGTCGCTCTGAACCATCACGAGCGCTGGGACGGAACCGGGTACCCCGCCGGCCGCGTCGCCGAGGACATCCCCATCAGCGGACGCATCGTCACGGTCGCCGATGTTTTCGACGCGCTCACCAGCCACCGCACGTACAAGCACGCGTGGTCGCCGCTCGAGGCGATTCAGTACATCCTGGGTGCACGCGGCTCTCAGTTCGAGCCGCGCATCGTCGATGCCTTCGTCCACGTGTTCAGGCGTCGTCACCCCGACGTCCCCATCGACGCCTGAACGCTGCTCCCGGGCTTCAGATGCGCAGCGCTGCGGTCTCGCCGGACAGTGCGCGCACCACCCAATCGCCCACGAAGCCGGCCAGTTCGTGGACATCGACATCCAACGTTCCGGCGCGCAATGCATGGCTGAACGACGAGACGGCGCCCAAGATGCCGGTGGCGTACAGGCGCGCATCGCCATCGGGCACCAGGCCAATCAGTTGCGCTTCGCGCACCAGCCGGATGACGTCGTCCGCGTAGACATCGCTGCCCACCCGCAGCACGCCGGCCACCTCGTCATCGGCACGCTCGACGTCGAGCAGTGCGAAGTACGACCGATGCTCGGCCATGAACACCACGCTGGCTGCAGTGCCCTGGCGGATGCGGGTCACCGGGTCGGCGTCGGGCTCCATCGCCGCGGCCTGCGCGCGCCGCACCTGCAGTCGCATCGTGCGGACGAGCTCGGCGAACAGGCTCTCTTTGGTGGGGAAGTACCAGTACACCAGACCCTTGGCCACGCCGGCTGCCGAACAGATGTCGGCGATGCGGGTGTTCGAGTATCCCTTGGTCGAGAACAGTGCGGCAGCGGCATCGAGCAGTTGGGTCTTCCGTTCCAGACCCTGCTCGGTGTGCGCTCGGCGCGGTTCGGTGTGCGCGCGGGGCGGTTCGGTGTGCGCGCGGCGCGGCTCGGCCTCTGCACCGACTGGTTCGTCCTGAGCGGGTCGTGGGCTGGTCACGTCGTCCAGTCGATCACCGCTTGACCCTCCGGTCAAGGTGCCCGTCCTGCATACACTGCCGTGGATGGGGGCCACACGAGCCGAACGCATCGAGCTGCGCAGCCGCAACCCGAAGTGGAAGAACGCGCCGGTGCGCATCGAGATGCTGGAGTGCATCAACTGTGATGCCTGCCTGCGCGCGTGCCCGTCGCCGTTCGGCGCCATCTTCAACCACGGTCCCGACGTCGTCATCATTCCCGAGCTGTGCAGTGGGTGCGACAAGTGTTTGCCGGCCTGTCCGGTGAACTGCATCTATCCGTTCCCCGACTGGCAGACCACGGGCGCACCGGTCGATTGGTGGGACGAGCCGCTCAGCGACAACGACCCCTATGTATGAACCCGCGGCGGCGCGGCCATACTTCGTACCCATGTCTGCCTTTCTGATCCCCGGCGCCGAGCCCTGGTCGCACGTCTCGGCCAGCCCCGATGCTGCCGGTGCCTTGGTCATCCACGGCTTCACCGGCAATCCGGTTTCGGTGCGCGGTCTGGCCGAGGGCTTCGCTGCCGCCGGTCTGCACGTCGAGATGCCACGCTTGCCAGGCCACGGAACCACCATCGACCAGATGTTGACCACCGACTGGTCGCACTGGGCCGGCGAGGCCGAAGCGGCCTACCAACGGCTGGCCGGCCGGGCGCGCCGCATCGTGGTCGTCGGGCTCAGCATGGGCGGATCATTGACCCTTCGGGTCGCGGCCGATCATCCCGAGGTCGCCGGTCTGATCTGCGTGAATCCTGCGACGCATCCGCAACCGGCCGAAGTCATCGCTGTCCTCGAGGGGTTGCTGGCCGACGGCACCACGGTCATCCCCGGCTCGGGCAGCGACATCGCCGACCCCGATGCGCCTGCGTCGGCCTACGCAGGCACTCCGGTGGCGCCGCTGCTGTCGTTCATGAACGACGGTCTGGCCCCGCTGGCCCATCAGTACGCAAGCATCACGTCGCCGCTGTTGTTGATGACATCGCCACACGATCACGTGGTGGCGCCGGCACAGTCCGACTATCTGGCACAGCAGTACGGCGGCCCGGTCGAGCGGGTATCGCTGGACCGCAGCTTCCATGTGGCCACCCTCGACTACGACAAGGAACTGATCGTCCAACGATCTGTCGAGTTCGCCGGGCGGGTCATCGCGGCAGCGGTCGCTCGATGATCGCGGGGACTGTGGTGGCCAGCATCCCCAGCCCGTCGAAGGGCACGCTGGACATCGGGCCGTTGTCGATCCATGCGTATGGGTTGATGATCGCGCTGGGTGTGGTGGCGGCGGTGTGGCTGTTGGGCCGCCGCCTGGAACAGACTGGCGCCGGCACTCGCGAAGATGCCAGCAGCGTGTCGGTGTGGGGTGTGGTGGCTGGCATCATCGGTGCGCGGCTGTACCACGTGGCCACCGACTGGAGCTCGTTCCAACACGACTTGCCGCGCATCGTCATGATCTGGAGGGGCGGCCTGGGTGTGCCCGGCGGTCTGTTGGCGGGCATCGGGGTCGGTCTGTGGGCAGGCAAGCGTCGGGGCATCGCGCCTGCTGTTCTGGCCAATGCCGCCGCCCCGGCCATTCCGTTGGCGCAGGCCATCGGCCGATGGGGCAACTGGTTCAACCAAGAGCTGTTCGGCAAGGTCACCGACCTACCGTGGGCGCTGCGGGTCAGCGATTCCACCGCACTTGCCGCGGGCTATCCGGCAGGCACCACCTTTCATCCCACGTTCCTGTACGAATCGCTGTGGAACCTGGCGCTGTGTGCGGTGCTGCTGGCCATCGACCGGCGATGGAAGGTGCGTCCGCCGCGCCTCATGATGATGTACCTGTTCGGCTATGGCGTCGGGCGGTTCTGGGTCGAAGGGTTGCGCATCGATCCCGCCGATCACATCGGGGGTTTGCGGTGGAACCAGTGGGTCGCCCTGGCGGTGGCGGTTCCCTCGGGTGTGTATCTGTTGGTCACCGCCCGCCGTCAACCCAACGACGGTGTGCCGGTCGTAGGGACCGATCTGTACGACCCCGACGACGATCTCGACGACGATCTCGACGATCACGACGACCAGTCCGAGTCGGACCCCGACGACCAGTCCGAGTACCTTGCCGCAGATGAGCAACGCCACAACTGAGGCCCCCACCGAGGCAGCGCAGGACGTCGTCCTGTACGAGGTTCGTCAGCCCGGCATCGCCTTGCTGACGCTGAATCGCCCCCAGCGGCTGAACGCCTGGAACGGTCAGATGGCGGCGCGGTACTTCGAGCTGCTCGATCGAGCAACTGCCGATCCGGCCGTGAAGGTCATCGTGGTGACCGGCGCCGGCAAGGGGTTCTGTGCAGGTGCCGACATGGACTCGTTGCAGGCGATCGGCAGCGATCAGCAAGGTGGTGCCGAGGGCGCGGCGGGCAACCGGCCCCAGCACTTC
Organism: Acidimicrobiaceae bacterium; assembly: GCA_031380045.1. Taxonomy (GTDB): domain Bacteria; phylum Actinomycetota; class Acidimicrobiia; order Acidimicrobiales; family Ilumatobacteraceae; genus VFMC01. The sequence continues at coordinate 446 of JANNFQ010000401.1, read as the reverse complement.
ACCACCACCATCCCCAAGCCGGTCATCGCCGCAGTCAACGGTGCGTGCGCAGGCATTGGCATGGTTCAGGCGCTCATGTGCGACCTTCGATTCGCAGCTGCCGGAGCGAAGTTCACCACGGCGTTCGCCCGACGCGGGTTGATCGCCGAGTACGGCATGTCGTGGGTCCTACCGCGCCTGATCGGCACGGCGCGCTCACTGGATCTGCTGATGTCGGGCCGGGTCTTCCTGGCCGAAGAGGCTGCAGCGATGGGTCTGGTCAACGAGGTCGTGGCCCCCGAACACCTGCTGGATCGCACGATGGAGTACGCATCCGACATGGCCATCAACGCGTCGCCCACGTCGATGTCGATCATGAAGCAGCAGGTCTACGACGACCAGACACGCGATGTCGCTGCGGCCAGCGACGCCGCCATCGAGCTGATGAAGGCATCGTTGCGCCGCTC